>NZ_JBVVPN010000001.1:155708-234689 GCF_055811035.1 Bradyrhizobium sp. MI1.10 | reverse complement strand
TGTTTCGGGAGCGTCTCCGGGCGCGGAGAGAGCCCCCACCCGGCGCTTCGCGCCGACCTCCCCCGCAAGCGGGAGAGGTTGCAGCGAGCGCTTGGCCGGCAGTTCGAAATCCAAAAGCCAGCGGCCTCAGATATCGATCGTCGCGCTCAGCGAATGTTCCTGGATGAAGTCGCGGCGCGGCTCGACCACGTCGCCCATCAGCTTGGTGAAGATGTCGTCGGCCTCGTCGACCTCCTTGACCTTCACCTGGAGCAGTGATCGCGCATTGACGTCCAGCGTCGTCTGCCAGAGCTGCTCCGGATTCATCTCGCCCAGCCCTTTGTAACGCTGCAGCGAGACGCCCTTGCGGCCGGCGTCGGTGACCGCTTCGAACAGATCGACCGGGCCGTAGACCATGTGCTCGGCGTCCTTGCGCCGCAGCTTGCCGGGGCGGGCATAAACGTCCTGGAGCTTGAGCGTATACTCGTCGAGCTTGCGGGCTTCGACCGAGCCCAGAAACGCGTCGTCGATGAGGGCGACGTCCTTGACGCCGCGCACCGTGCGCTCGAACTGGAAGCCATGGCCTTCCAAATATTGACCGACCCAGCCGCGCTCGACCTCGTCGGCGAGCGTGTCGAGGCGGGCGGCGATGTATTGCGCGGCCGCGGCGGCTTTCTCCGGATCGCCGTAGATCGCCTTGTTGAGCACGCCGGTGATGGCGGCCTGCTCGATCACCTTGCGATTGTAGCGGGTGTGCAGGCTGCGCAGAACGCCGCGGACGGCGCGGGCGTCGTCGACCAAAGAGCGCAGGTCGCGGCCGGTACGATCGCCGCCAGTGCCGGGAATATAGACGCAGTCGTCGAGCCCGGTATCGATCAGATAGTCTTCCAGCGCCCGCTCGTCCTTCAAATATTGCTCGGACTTGCCGCGGTTGACCTTATAGAGCGGCGGCTGGGCAATGTAGAGATAGCCGCCGTCGATGATCTCGCGCATCTGCCGGTAGAAGAAAGTGAGCAGCAGCGTGCGGATGTGGGCGCCGTCGACGTCGGCGTCCGTCATCACGATGATCTTGTGATAGCGCAGCTTCTCGATCGAGAATTCGTCGCTGATGCCGGTGCCGAGCGCGGTGATCAGCGTGCCGATCTGCTCGCTGTGCAGCATTTTGTCGGGACGCACACGTTCGACATTGAGGATCTTGCCGCGCAGCGGCAGCACGGCCTGGAATTCGCGGTTGCGGCCCTGCTTGGCGCTGCCGCCTGCCGAGTCACCCTCGACGATGAAGAGCTCGGATTTCGCCGGGTCCTTCTCCTGGCAGTCGGCGAGCTTGCCGGGCAGCGAAGAGACCGACAGCGGGCTCTTGCGCGTCAGCTCGCGCGCTTTTCGCGCGGCTTCGCGGGCGGCCGCCGCCTGGATCACCTTGCCGACGATCATCTTGGCTTCGGAAGGGTGCTCCTCGAACCAGGCCTGCAGCGCCTCGTTGAGCACGTTCTCGACCACGGGACGCACTTCCGAGGACACCAGCTTGTCCTTGGTCTGCGACGAAAATTTTGGATCCGGCACCTTCACCGACAGCACGGCGGTGAGGCCTTCGCGGCAATCATCGCCGGTCAGCGCGATCTTTTCCTTTTTCGCGTTGGCCTCGGCATAGCCGTTGACCTGGCGCGTCAGCGCGCCGCGGAAACCGGCGAGATGGGTGCCGCCGTCGCGCTGCGGGATGTTGTTGGTGAAGCACAGCACGTTCTCATGGTAGCTGTCGTTCCACCACAATGCGGCCTCGACACCGATGCCGTTGGATTCCGCGCGTACCATGATCGGCGCCGGCACGATCGCCTTCTTGTTGCGGTCGAGATATTTGACGAATTCCTCGACGCCGCCGGAATAGTGCATCTCCTCCCGCTTCTCGACCGCGTGACGCATGTCGGAGAGGGCGATGTTAACGCCGGAATTGAGGAAGGCGAGCTCGCGCAGCCGGTGCTCCAGCGTGGCGAAATCATACTCGATGTTCTTGAAGGTTTCCGTCGAGGCCTGGAACGTCACCTCGGTGCCGCGCCTGCCGGGCGCGTCGCCGACCACCTTGAGCGGCGCGACCGCATCGCCATGGGCGAATTCGATGTAGTGTTCCTTGTTGTCGCGCCAGATGCGCAAGCCGAGCTTGCTCGACAGCGCGTTGACGACGGAGACGCCGACGCCGTGCAGGCCGCCGGAAACCTTGTAGGAATTCTGGTCGAACTTTCCGCCGGCATGGAGCTGGGTCATGATGACCTCGGCCGCCGAGATGCCTTCGCCCTTATGGATGTCGACGGGAATGCCGCGGCCGTCGTCGCGCACGGTGACAGAATTGTCGGCGTTGAGGATCACGTCCACGCGCGTGGCGTGGCCCGCGAGCGCCTCGTCGATCGCATTGTCCACGACTTCGTAGACCATATGATGCAGGCCCGAGCCGTCATCGGTGTCGCCGATATACATGCCCGGGCGCTTGCGGACGGCGTCGAGACCCTTGAGCACGCGGATCGATTCCGCCCCGTAGTCGCTCGGATTTGAGGGTTCGTTTTCGGCAGGCGTCTGCCGAGCAGGTTCTGTCATGAGAGGCCTTCGAGATGTCGCCCGAATCAGCCGCGCAAAAGGCGCTGATATGCGGGCTATTTGTGCCACGAAAGACGGATTGCGCCTAGCGCAAAGTATCCCCCGGCAAGTCTTTGATTAGATGGGATTTTTTGGCCGGTTTTCAAGGCTTTCGAAGGCCGATTCGAGGCGCTGAAAAAAGCGCGATTCGAGAGGCCGTTCCGGGTCGCTGAAAGGCGTGGATATTGCGGGGACGAAGGGTGTTCCGAGGCGCTTGGAACGCCCCGGAACGGCCTTGCAGGCTCAATACATCTGCAGCGGCAGCACGTCGCCGTTCGGCCCCACGAGGAGGCCCCAGGCATCGCCGGCGGCCACGGTGAGGGTTTCGGTGCGGGCAGGGCGCCCCGGCAGACGCAGCGCGTACTGGTACTTGCCGGGCGGCAGATCGAGCATCGGGCCTTTCGGCGATTGCGGTCCGCCGGCACCAGCCGCGATCTTCACCGTTTGATTGTTGATCGTCAGCGATGCTTCCTTCGGCCCCATATTGCCGAGCATCAGCCTGGCCTGTCCCGCCTTCGGCATGATGTCGGCCTTTGCCGCGGCCTGCGGATTCCGCTGCACCAGACTGACCGTCGTCTCGTCCCTGGCGCGGCCGAGCTTCAGCACGGCCGGTCCCTCCGGCGAGGTGAACGCGAGCTCCGCCCGCTCGGCCGTTACGATTGCGCCGTCGGCCTTCTCCTGCCAGCCGCGGTTGGTCAGCTCCGCGCGATAGAAGGCGAGGACCTCGCCAAGTTCGGCGGGGATGCTGGCTTCGAGCTCGGTCCGGAACGACTGCTCGCTGCCGGGGAATTTCGTGGAGCTGATGCCGGTCGAGCTGTGCTGCGTCGGCACCGGCAGGGCCGAATCGGGATCGGGCGTGAGCGGCTCCTTCGATTTGGTCTGGACCACCTTGGCTTGCCTCGATTTGGCCTCGACGGGCTTCGCCGCGGCGATAACAAGACCGGAGCCGTTGGCGCTAACGTTTACCTTCGGCCCCATCTGCATCACGGTCATCGAGATCGACTTCCCGCTCTTGGAGAATTCCATCATCGCCATGTTGGGCTGGTTGATGACGGAGGGCTGCTCCTTCCAGCCCGCGGGCTTCAGCGATGCGCGATAAAACGCAGTGAGCGCCTTCACGCTCGAGATCGAGGAGAATTCGAGCCTGCCCTCGCCGCCTTCGAAGTTCACGCCTTCGGCGTTTTCAGGCAGCGGCACCGGGGTCTTGCTGTCGGCGAGCGCGTTGAGCGGCGCGTCCGACAATGCGGCCGCCTGCACCTTGCGTCTGGCTTCGTCGGCGGTGATGAGCTGCTTGGCCGCGCCTAGCGCATCCCCAAGGAACTTGTCGTCGGCCTCTTTCTTCGCCTTGGCGCGGGCGGCAAGCGCGGAGTCCTTCACCTGCGCCGTCAGGCTGACCATGGTGAAATCGTATTTGCGGCCAAGCCGCAGCACGCCGGTTTCCTCCGCGGAAGAGATCTTGATCGCGACCTCGTCGCCGGGCGCGAGCGGTGCGCTGCCGTCCTCATGCCAGCCGCGCGCGGCGAGCTCGCGGTGATAGAAGGCGAGTACCGCGGGCAGCTCGGCCATCACGGCGGCCGACATCTCGCGCTTGTTGTCGCTCGCGCTGCCGAGGCCCATGGCCGTCTTGGTCGGGCTCGGCCGCGGCAGGCCGGCCAGATCGCTATCGGCTTTGAGCTCGCCGGGCAGCGCGAAGGGCGCGACCCGGATATCGACATGGGTGCGGCCATCGTCGCGGCGCGTCAGCGTCAACATCACGGGCTTCTGCTGGTAGAAGCCGGTCTCCTTGCTATCGGCATGCGCGTAGAACGCGCGCAGGCCGTTGGGAACGGTTTCATCAAGGCCCCTCGTCCAGCGCGCGGCGGTTTCCGGCGTGAGCTTCTGCCAACCGATCGCAGCCATCTGGCTGCTGTAGAAATCCGACGTTGCATCGAGCGGCGTCGGCGCAATACAGCCGAGATAGGGCCGCGTCCCGTCAAACACGATGTCGCTTGCGCCTTCCGGAAACGGCACGTTCCCGTAGATCCGGTCGGTTGTGTAGTAAACTACGGACTGGTCGGGCCGGCCGAGCGCCTGCGTGAAATGAACGGAAAGGCCCTGTCGTCCCTTCCTAAACTTCAGCAGGCTGCTTTTCTCCTCCAGCGGCATCACATAGGGCACCCAGCCGTTGTCGCTCAGGAGCTTTTGGACCGCGGGCAGTGTCACGGCCTGCCGCGTCGGTACGCGATATTCGACGCTATAGGGATCGGGGCGCGAGGTGTCTTCCACCGCACCTTCGAGCTGCGGCAGCGCGTGGACGTCGACGATGCCCTCGTCGGCGCCGGCCGCGATCGAGCAGCTCGCCATCAGGAAGAGACCGCATGCAAGCAGCCGCCATCGTGCCGGGACTTGCATCCCGCGCGGGATCATCGCCATCGTTACGTCTCCAGGATGCCGCGCGGCGCTTGGGCGCGCGCGATTGCAACGGCTGCAACACCGTCGGCGGGGCCTCAGACCAGAAGTCGCGGCAGGAACCGGGCAGGTTCAAAGCTCCCGGACTAGTCAATACAGTTGGAGTGGCGACCATGCCTCGCCGTCGCGCCCGACGGTGAGCTCCCAGGCGTCGCCGGCCGCGACGGTGAGGATGTTGCTGTGGGCCAGACGGCCGGGGACGTTCAGTTCGTAGGAATATTTGCCGGGCGCCAGATCCAGCGATACGGCGTTAGCGCCGGCGGCGCGCTTGATGATCCGCGCGTCGATCCCGAGCACGGCTTCCGTCTCGCCGATGTTGCTGAACACCAGCTTCGCCTGGCCCGGTTCGGGCATGACGTTCGCCCGGATTGCTGTATCCGAGTTCTTCTGCACGAGATGGACCGAGGTGCTGCTGTCTTTGCGGCCGAGCTCCAGCATGGCCGGTCCGAGCGGAGAGACGAACGCGAGCTGGGCGTGATCGGCGGAGACGACGGCGCCATCGTGCTGCTCCTGCCAGCCGAGCTTTCCGAGCTCCCTGCGGTAGAAAGCGAGGACGTCGCCGAGTTCGGCGGGCACGGTGGCTTCGAGCTTGACGCGAAGCGGCGCTTCGACGCCCCGCATCAGGGTGGTGTGGATACCTCTAAAGCTGTAGCGGGTCGGTGCGGGCAGCCTGGCATCGGGATCCGGCGCGAGATCGGCCGAAAACAGCGGCTGCGGCATCCAGGCGCCGGCGCTTGCCGCGAGCATGCACGTCGCGAGCAAGACGAGGCCGCACGCAAACGCCCGCCATCGTGCCGAAGCTTGCGCCCCGGACCTTGCCGTCCGCATCTCACTCTCCAGGGTATCGCGCGTCCAGGGTCTCGCGCGTGATGTCATTGCGCGATTGCAACCGGCTGCGTCACCGTCGGCGCCGCCTCCGGCAACTAGTCGCGGCGGAAATGGGGCCGGTTCAACGGCGGCGACTAGCGCCGGGCCGATACCTGTCCGCTTTCGACGTCAAAGATCTCGCCCCCGGCGCCGATCTCGGCGAAGGCAGCGGGATCTGCGCCGGTCAGCCACACCTGCGCGCCGAGCTTGCGCAGCTCGTCGAACAGCGCCGCGCGCCTGCCGGGATCGAGATGCGCGACGACCTCGTCGAGCAGCAGCAACGGCACGATGCCGGTCATCTCGGCGACCAGGCTCGCATGCGCCAGCACCAGCCCGATCAGCAGCGCTTTCTGCTCGCCGGTCGAGGCATCGCGCGCCGGCATGCTTTTCGGCGCGTAGATCACCTGCAGGTCGGTGAGATGCGGACCATCCGTGGTGCGGCCGGCGATGGCGTCACGCGGACGATTGTCGCGCAGGATCTGGCGGTAGCGGTCCTCGACCGACGTCGCGGTCTCCGTCAGCAGCGCGTTCTCCATCCAGCCGTCGAGCGCGATCTGCGCCGAGGGGAAGGCGGAGGCCTGCGCGCGTGCATTCAACATGCCGGTCAGCCGCGCCGCGGTCTGGCCGCGGGTGGCGGCGACCGCGACCGCAAGCTCCGCGGTCTCGCGTTCGATCGCGTCACACCAATGGTCGTCGTAATTGCGCGTCTCGAGCAGGCGGTTGCGCGAGCGCAGGGAGCGTTCGAGCGCGGAGATGCGGCTGGAATGGTCGCTGTCGATGGCAAGCACCAGGCGGTCGAAGAAGCGCCGCCGCTCGGACGCCGCGCCCATGAACAGCCCGTCCATCGCCGGCGTCAGCCACACCATGCGGATGTGGTCGCCGAACGACGCCGCCGAATTGACCGGTTCGCGGTCGATGCGGCAGCGCCGGCTGACCGGGCTATCTGCGCGCGGCGGATCGATGCCGGTGCCGAGCGTGGCAAGGCCCAGCGCGCCCTCGACCTGTGCCGACACCGCCCAGGAGCCGTCGCCCTGGTTGTCGGCGACGTCGTCCAGCGTCGCGCGCCGCAGGCCGCGTCCCGGCGACAGGAACGAGATCGCCTCGATGCAATTGGTCTTGCCTGCTCCGTTCGGCCCGACCAGCGCCACCATATCAGCCTTAGCCTCGAGCCCCGCCGCCCGGTAATTACGAAAATGCGTCAGCGTCAGGCGATGAATGCGGGAGGGGGTCATTGTCTTTGTCGTTGCCGGGCATCCACGTTTGGGTCCTCCAAAGACGTGGATGGCCGGGACAAGCCCGGCCATGACGGATGTAGTCGATGCGAAGGGGCGCCGGTAGCCCTCACACCCGCATCGGCATCAGCACGTAGAGCGCGCTCTTGTCGTCGCGGTCTTGCACCAGGGTCGGTGAGCCCGGGTCGGCGAGCCGGAGCGTTGCGACGTCGCCTTCGATCTGGGCGGCGATGTCGAGCAGATAGCGGGAGTTGAAGCCGATATCGAGGGCGTCGGAAGCGTATTCGACTTCGAGCTCTTCGGTCGCACTGCCGGAATCCGGATTGGTCACTGACAGCACCAGCTTGCCCGGCGACAGCGAGAGTTTCACGGCGCGCCCGCGCTCGCTGGAAATCGTCGAGACGCGGTCGACCGCGTTCTCGAAATCCTTCTTGTCGACGACGAGCTCCTTGTCGTTGCCCTGCGGGATGACGCGGCCGTAATCGGGGAAGGTGCCGTCGATCAGCTTCGAGGTCAGCACCACATTGCCGATGGTGAAGCGGATCTTGGCCTGCGACAGCTCGATCGTGACCTCGGCCTCGTTGTCCTCGATCAGGCGCTGCACCTCGCCGACGGTCTTGCGCGGCACGATCACGCCGGGCATGCCCTCGGCGCCTTTGGGCTGGACCAGGTCGAGCTGGGCGAGGCGGTGGCCGTCGGTGGCGACGCCACGCAGGGTGGCGGCTTTGGCGGAGCCCGCGGCATGCAGATAGATGCCGTTGAGATAGTAGCGGGTCTCCTCCGTGGAGATCGCGAACTGGGTGCGGTCGATCAGCCGCTTGACGTCCTTGGCGGCGAGGCTGAACGAATGCGACATGTCGCCGGCGGCGAGATCCGGAAAATCATTCTCCGGCAGGGTCTGCAGGGTGAAGCGGGAGCGGCCGGCGCGGATCGCCAGCACGGCGCGGTCGCCGTCGGCTTCGAGCACAATCTGCGAACCGTCCGGTAGCTTGCGCACGATGTCGTAGAACATGTGCGCCGGCACGGTGGTGGAGCCCGCGGTCGCGGTTTCCGCCGCGAGCGTTTCGGTGACCTCGAGGTCGAGGTCGGTCGCCTTCAGCGACAATTTCGCATTCTCGGCCCTAACAAGCACGTTGCCGAGGATCGGAATCGTATTGCGGCGCTCGACCACGCGGTGGACGTGGCCCAGCGACTTCAGGAGTTGCGCGCGTTCGACCGTAACCTTCATTGCACTACTCGCCCGATCCCCAAGGAAACACAAATCTGGAAAAGCCGGGCGGCGGGACGCGCGCCACGGCACCGAAGACCCCGGAAAGCCGGATCATCCAGCCGATATGACCAAAGCCGTCAGGGTCGCGCAAGGTGGCGCGTAAAGTCATCCGTTTCAAGGGATTGCGCGATGGTTCCCCACGATTTACCCGCAAAGACGGGGCCCGCCGCCCAGGCAGAGGAAGGCCGCCGCCCAGGCAGGGCCGGGGCGGCGGGAAGGAAGGAGAAGGCCTAGGCGTTTATTCCTGAAGCTGGCGCTTGAGCGATTCGACCTCGTCCGACAGCGCCGTGTCCTTGGAAACCAGGGCCTCGATCTTGCGCACCGCGTGCAGCACCGTGGTGTGGTCGCGCCCGCCGAAGCGGCGGCCGATTTCCGGCAGCGATCGCAGGGTCAGCGTCTTGGCGAGATACATCGCCACCTGGCGCGGACGAACCACGTTGGCGGTCCGGCGCGAGGACAAGAGGTCGGAGCGGCTGACATTATACTGCCGTGCCACCACGCGCTGGATGTCCTCGATCTTGATCCGCTTCGGCTCCTGCGGCCGGATCAGGTCGCGCACCTCGTGCTCCGCCATCTCCAGCGTCACCGGCCGGTTGTTGAGCTTCGAGTGTGCGAGCAGGCGGTTGATCGCGCCTTCGAGATCCCGGCCGTTATGGGTGATGGCGCGGGCCAGATAGGTCAGCACCTCCTCCGGCACCTCGAAGGTCGCATGATGGGCGCGGGCCGCGGCGACGCGCGACTTGAGAATACCGTGCCGCAGCTCCTCGCCAAGCGAGGCCATCTCGACCACGAGGCCGCCGGCCAGCCGCGAGCGCACGCGGTCGTCGAGGCTTTCGAGATCGGACGGCGGACGGTCGGCCGCGATCACGACCTGGCGGCCGGCATCGATCAACGCATTCAGCGTGTGGCAGAACTCGGCCTGGGTCGATTTGCCCTGCAGGAACTGGAGATCGTCGATCACGAGCACGTCGATGCCGCGCAGCGCTTCCTTGAAGGCGAGCGCCGTCTGCGTCTTCAGCGCGGCGACGAAGCCGTACATGAATTTCTCTGCAGTGAGATAAAGCACCTTGCGCTCGTTGCCGGAATTGCCGGCCCAGGTCACCGCCTGCAGGAGATGCGTCTTGCCGAGGCCGACGCCTGCATGAATGTAGAGCGGATTGAACATGACGGGATCGCCGCGACGACCCTCGGCGACCTGACGCGCAGCCGCATGCGCCAGCGTGTTGGAGCGGCCGACGACGAAGCTTGCAAACGTCAGGCGCGGATCGAGCGGCGAGCCGCCGAGCGCATCATGATTGGCGGAGACCGGCGCGGTCGCGGTCGAACGCAGCTCCGGCGCAGGCGAGCGGCGCGTTTCGACCGGCGCGGGCGCTTCCTTCTGCTGCATCACGGGGCGCACGGCCGTGCGAACGGTGAGATCGATGCGATGCACTTCGGGCATCTCGGCCTGCCAGCACGACAGCACGCGCTCGGCATAATGGGCCTGGATCCAGCTCTTCAGGAAGCGGGTCGGCACCGACAGACGCACGCTCTCGTCCTGGACGCCTTCCAGATCCATGCGCGCAAACCAGCTCGTATAGACGTCCTCGCCAACGTTCGAGCGCAGCCGACTCTTCACGCGTGACCAGCGATCCTGTTCCGGGGTTGTCATCATTTGAGAACTTTTCTTGAGAGATAAGGTTGCGTGGTGAGCGCCATGCAGAGTTCCTGCCAGGGATACCTGCCGGGATATTTGCAATGGCGGGACCTCAAGCGATTTCACCTGCAGGCATGGCTCGACCGTTCGGCGGAAACGCCGCGTCCGATCAGCAATGTCTAGAGATGGAGGGGTCGCGAGGTCAGCGCGTACTCGGCGCTCCGTGACACGCGGGAGGCTTGGTGTCCGACGAATCTAAAACGGCATCGCTGGAAGTCGAAATGCTGGAAGTCGAAATGTGTTTCAATACCGCGTTGAGTTCGTAAGACATGATACCTCCCCATCCTGCCGTGATTGCTCGCGACAAGGTCCTGCGTGTCCAAACGACACCCGCGTCTTCATCGGATGCCCGCCCGTGTACTCGTCGTCCGCTCGGCCTCGCCATCATGCCTGTCGGGGCAGCTTTCAAGATGTCTCTTAAGCGCGAGAGAAAGATCCCGCTTGGAGACATTCAGACAAAGAGCTACCGTTCCCACATTGCTGTGGGTTTTGATCCGACAATCGCTTGTTGAAGCGCCGCCTACGTGCACATCGCCGCCGATTTGCACGCTCGCCCCGTTTCCGATACCGCGCTGGTCTCAAGATCGTGGGCGCCGCTGACGCCTTAAGGAATACACTATGCGGAAAGACTCGCAACGGAATTGATTCAGACTTGAGGCATCAAAAATCTTGATCTGCGTTAACGCCACGCGGACTTGTGCACAGGCTTCAGAGCAAGTTTTTGGATTCGTGCACAGAATCGAAGATGCCGCGTTTGATGTGACAATTCTCCGTCACCGCCAAAAATTTTTTACAAAAGCGTCACGCGCGCGACGCGCGGGCGAGTTTTCCAAATGCTTGGCGTCACTATGTCGATAAGTTGTTAGCGAGACATCGTTTTTTGAGTCTCGTTTCACAGGGTAACTCCATTGCGTCTCGCGATCCGGGGAAACTACGGTGTGCAGAACTCGCAGGCGCGCGAATTCAACTTGTGCCCACCTCGCAAGGACTTTTTGCACCGCGGTGGAAGTTTCCGCTGTTGCAAAACCATTCGCAGGTAAAACTACGGGCGCATCATGGTGCAAACGTCGCAATCCTCCGATCGAAGGTCGCTCGCAGCGTGACTACTTGCGTGAATATGACAGGCAACAAAAAAGCCCGGCGCGATGCCGGGCTGTTTGACGTGTGCGATGTGCGGCCGGATCGTCCGATCGAACGACGCGATCGGACGGCGTGCCAGAACGCTCGCGAGCTTACTTGGCGAGCTTGGCGATCTGCGCGGTAAGCCGCGAGACTTTGCGGCTGGCATTGTTCTTATGAATGATGTTTCGCTGCGCGGCGCGCATCAAGGCGGGCTCGGCATTCGCCAGCGCCGTCACGGCAGCGGCGCGGTCGCCGGTCTTGATGGCTTCTTCGACGTTACGCACGGCACCGCGCATCTGGGTGCGGCGCGACTTGTTGACGGCGGTGCGGCGGGCGATCTTGCGCGTCGCTTTCTTGGCGGAAGTGGTATTGGCCATGGTCTCAATGTCCTTTGCGGGTACCGGTCGCGTCTTGGTCGGGTAGCGCCGGCTTGCTTGACCGCGTAATCGACGCTCGGAATTAGGGTGTTCGGTTGCTAGGCTGTTCCCGGAACGTGAGCGACAGCCTTGCGGGCCGTCTCTGAGGCCCAGGGAGCCTCTCAGCCCAAGGAGCCTGCATCTGCTCAAAGAACAGCGGCGGCAGGATTGCGCCCGCCGCCAGTTGGCGCCCTTATAGAGAGGGTCTTTGGCACCGTCAACGCTTTCCCGGGCTGGACAAGCAGCCCCTCAGGCCAGGGATGAGTGCCGTAACGCCCTGAAGAGGTTGAATTTCTGCCGTCTCCCTTGTATTGGCTGGCGGCGTTCCGAGGGTCGTCCGATCGGACGACTATAGAGGGTGAGGCATGATCCGCGGCTTTTTCCGACTGATTGGGCTGTTGCTGCTCGCCGGCGGGTTCATCTTCATGGTCTATGACGGCGCCCGCTGGGTGGCCGACCAGACCCTGCGGTTCACCCGCTTCGGCCAGTTCTGGAACGACATCAATCAGGCCAGCCAGACGGCGTTCCGGACCTGGGTCGAGGCCAAGGCGCCCTGGCTCTGGACCTCGGTGATCCGCCTGGTGCTGGATCAGCCGGTTTTCGCCGTCCTCGGCATTCTCGGTATCCTCCTGATGATCCTGTTCCGCCCGCGCAAGCCGTTGATCGGCTATTCCCGGGATTGAGCTTTCAATTCCCGGGATTGAGCTTTCAATTCGCGCGACTGAAGCGGCCGCGCGCGGCGTAACAGGGCTGCCCCTTTGCGCGTAAAGACCTATATTCCCACCTGATCGCGAGCACGCCGCCTGAGCGCTTGGCTCATCGCCTTGTCTCAATAGCTTGTCCTGGGCGACGGACAGCTCGTTCCCGGAGATCCGTCCATGCTGTTCATGCGCAAGACCACCGCATTGCCGAGCGCCAATGAAGCGCTGCCGGGCCGTGCGCAAGCCATTCCGACCGCGACCACCCATTTCGTCAACGGCACGAAGTTGCAGCCGCCTTATCCAGCAGGTCTCGAGCAGGCGGTGTTCGGGCTCGGCTGCTTCTGGGGCGCCGAGCGCAAGTTCTGGGAGCTTGGCGACGGCGTTTACACCACCGCCGTCGGCTATGCCGGCGGCCACACGCCGAACCCGACCTATGAAGAGACCTGCTCGGGCCGCACCGGTCACACCGAAGTGGTGCTGGTCGTGTTCGATCCGACCAAGGTGTCCTACGAGAAGCTGTTGAAGACGTTCTGGGAGAGCCACAACCCGACGCAGGGCATGCGTCAGGGCAACGACGTCGGCACGCAGTACCGAAGCGCGATCTACACCTATTCAGACGCGCAGAAAAAAGCGGCCGATCAATCGAAGGCGCTCTATCAGAAAGCGCTTGCTGCAAAAGGTCTCGGCACCATCACCACCGAGATCGCACCCGCCGGCCAATTCTACTTTGCCGAGGACTATCATCAGCAATATCTGGCCAAGAATCCCGCCGGTTATTGCGGCCTTGGCGGCACCGGCGTGTCCTGCCCGATCGGCGTCGGTGTGAGCGCGTAAGCCAGCCGCGAAGGTGGTGCACCTCTCCCGCTTGCGGGAGAGGTCGGCGCATTTGAGAGCAGTTTCCTGTGGCCCATCCTTCGAGATGCCCGCTTTAGGCGGGCTCCTCAGGATGAGGACGGCGTCTGCGGCAATAGTGCCAGCAGGCACCGATGCCGATTAGCCTCATCCTGAGGAGACCGCGGAGCGGTCGTCTCGAAGGACGAGGCGCTTGTTCAGCTTGGCCCAAAAGGCCATATGCGCTAGCCGCGCCCGCAAGCGAGAGGGAGCGCACTGCGCCGTAGCCGCATCGTCGCGCCGCCCGCCCCCTCAACGCTTTATTAACCATAACCGGTGCATCACTGGATCTGTCTCGTTTCGAGGGCTAAGTCCGGTGCCGGTTGCACGCGCGTTTCGATGGTCGATCTTGGCAGCGTCCCTGGCAGCGTCCGCCGCGCTTGGCCTTGGCGGCTGCATGCAGACCGCCGGCCCCGTCGCGGTGATGCAGCCGCGCGCCGATCTCGACTCCATGGCCTATGGCCAGCCCTATTACGCGCCTCAGCCGGTCGTCGTCGGCGACGGTGGCGGCGCCATCGGGGCGTTGCGCAATTCCTTTGCCTCTTCGCCCGCGCCCATGCCGGTCGGTTATGCCGCGCCGATGGCGGCGCCGGTCCGCTACGATTCCTCCTACCATCTCGACGCCGGCGACAGGCTGCGCGTCGTGGTCTACGGCCAGGAAGGTCTCACCAACAGCTACGCGATCGACGCCGGCGGTTCCATCACGATGCCGCTGATCGGCGGCGTGCCGGCACGCGGCCGCACGCCGGCGGGTCTGGCCGGCGAGATCGCCGCACGGCTGCGCAACGGCTACATCCGCGAGCCCTCGGTCGCCGTCGAGATCGAGGCCTATCGCCCGTTCTTCATTCTCGGCGAAGTCTCCGCGCCCGGCCAGTATCCGTACGTGCCGAACATGACGGTCGAAAGCGCCGTGGCAATCGCGGGCGGCTTCTCGCCACGCGCCAAGCGCGATGTGGTCACCGTCACGCATACCGAAGCCGGCGGCGCCATGCGCGCCGTGGTGCCGCTCGGCACCCCACTGGCGCCGGGCGACACCGTATTTGTCGGCGAGCGCTGGTTCTAGAGCGTTTTCGAGCGAAGTGGATACCGGTTCGCGTGAAGAAAACGCGTCAAAAAAGAATCTAGAGCCTCGGTTCTGATGCAATCAGAACCGAAGCTCTAGCTCACCTTCTGAAATCCAGCCGCCCGTTCGGAAAACATCCATCGATGCGCGCGGCATCGACCACGCGCCCGATCCATGGCCGCGTGATCGCGGGATTGGTTAGGTTGATGTATTTCCCGACTAGGCGCGCGCCCTCGCGCGCAGCATCGATCAGCCCGTGCCGTCGGCCGTGATCCCAATCGAAGCGCAGATAGATGCGTCCGCCTGCGACCCGCACCTCCGCGCGCCCGTCTTTCCACGTCTCCGGCGTATCGCCGGCGATGGTCGGATCGGCGCCGCCATTCCAGCGGCTGGCCCACGGGCCTTCCAGAGGATCGGACGGCGCCTGAATGTCTGCCCAATGCGCCGCGTTGACGTCGGCCGCATCGCCCGAAAGTAAGGCGGTTGCGGCATAGTCCATGACCTCGCGATCGTCAGGACCGGGAACGTCCATGGTGCCGAACGGATTGCGGATGACGATGTTCGTATTGGCCTGCTGCATCACGATCTCCCGGCGTGAGTTGGCTTGATCAGCCAGCTCTATCGCCGCCCGGCAGGATGCAGCCACCCGATTCCTGCTCTCCGCCCTCGTCATTCCGGAGCGCGAGCCCGGAATGACGGTGGAGAGATCAGCCGCGCTATTGCAAATGCTTCGCGAAAAATTCCATGCTGCGCGGCCAGGCGATGTCGGCGCTGGCCTTGTCGTAGCTCGCCCGCTCGTCGCAATGGAAGCCGTGCTGCGCGCCCGGATAGACGAAGATTTCCACGTCCGGCCGCTTCGTCTTGATGGTCTCGACGTCGGTCAGGGGAATGCCGGCATCCTTTTCGCCAAAATGCAGCTGTGTCGGAACTTTTGGTGTTTCGTCGGCAAAGCGCACGACGGCGCCGCCGTAATAGCCGATCGCGGCCTTCAGGCCCGACAGCCGCGTCGCCGCGACGAAGGCGACGCTGCCGCCCAGGCAAAAGCCGATGATGCCGACCGGGCCGACGCTCTTCACCGCATCGATCGCGGCTTGCGTGTCGCGCAGCATCGCGTCCCAGTCGGGATTGGCGACGAATTTGCGCGCTTCGGCGATCTCGTCAGGCGTGTAGCCCGACTGGAAGCCCGGCGAGGTCCGGTCGAAGATCGACGGCGCGATCGCGACATAGCCTTCCCCGGCGAGGCGATCGCAGACCGAGCGGATGTGATGGTTGACCCCAAAAATCTCCTGGATCACCACCACCGCGCCCTTCGGGGGGCCTGCGGGATCAGCGCGATAGGCGCCGAGCTGGAAATTATCGGAGGCGGTCAGTCTGATGTCTTGTCCCACGCGGGTTGTCCTTCTTGTTGATCGTCGATCACGAACTCCGCTCTCTCTCCTCATCCTGAGGAGCGCGCTCTTCGCGCGCGTCTCGAAGGATAGAGGCCGAGATGCAGCAGCGGGGCCTTCATCCTTCGAGACGCTTGCTTTGCAAGCTCCTCAGGATGAGGGGAGGCGGTTGCGCGCCCACCTCACTCCCACATCCAGTTCTCGCCGTAATCCTCCTTCCATCCCGCCAGCCTTCCGTGGCGGAATTGCAGGAACAGGCGGTGACGGTTGGAGATCAGTCCGCTGCCGCCGATGTTGCGAAGCGCGAGATAGATCTCGTTGCCGGGGCGTCCGCGCACATATTGCAGAGGCTGGCCGAGGGCGCGCGCGGTTTGCCCTGCATCCATGCCGAAGGCGAGCGGCGTGTTGTTCGACAACGTCGCGACGAAGGGCAGGCGGGGCGGTGTCCCGCCGAATTGCTCGGCCTGCGCGGATACCGACAGCAACACCGCGCCCGCAGCCAACATCGCTCGCTTCATTGCCGTGTTCCCGTCCGATCGTCCTATTCCGGCAAGTTCTTCAGGAAAGGCAGCACCGCGTCAATAAAAGCCTTGGGCTGGTCGATGTTGACGGCGTGTCCGGCGGCGGGGATCACGACCTTTTGTGCGCCGGGAATTTTCGCGGCCATGTAGTCCGACGCGGCGAGGAACGGTGTGTCGTCGGCGCCGACCACGACCAGACTGGGCACCTTGATCTCCGGCAGCAGCTCGATCACCTTCGCATCGCGCTGGGTCAGCATGCCGCGTGCGGCGAGCGCCAATCCCTTGGCATTGCGATGGCTCGCGGTGGCGCGCTCGCGCGTTGCGGCCTTCAGCACGTCGAGCCCTTCGCGATCGAGCTTGTCGGCAGTGGCGAGCGCCCGCGCGTTCCAGGCCTCGCGTGCATCGTCCTTCTTGAATCCCGGTCCGGTGTCGATGATCAGCAGCGCGCGAACGCGCATTGGATGCGCGCGAGCGAAGGCAAGCGACATATAGCCGCCGAGCGACAGCCCGCCGATGATGGCGCGCTCAGTGCCGACCGCATCCAGGATCGCCGCGATGTCGCCGACCGTGAGCGCTTCGCTATAAGCGGCGGGATCGTCGGGATAATCGGACTGGCCGTGACCGCGCATGTCCCACAAGATCAGCTTGTGGTCCCTGGCAAGCGCCTCGACCTGCCCATGCCACATCGCCGAGGTCGATGAGTAACCGTGAGTCAGCAGCAGCGGCGGGCCTTCGCCATGGATCTCGTAATAGATTCCGACGCCGTCTCGATCGATCCTCGGCATTGTTTCCACCCTTTTTGTTTTCTTATTCTCTCTCACGACGCCGAAGCCGTGAAGGGCGTGATGAAGACGTAAGTCTAGCGTGCTGAACAAGATGATCCGCCGGAGGTCAACCTCCGGCGGATTAGTTTGCATTTTCAGGCGGCCATGACGGAGAAATTCCCCTTTGTCATCAATGGCCCGCCTACTGTGCATGGGGTTGTTTTCGCCCTTTTTGCGCCATTCCTGCCATGGAACCCGAGATCCCTAAAATTGCACTCAATTCCGGAAGGCTCCATTGAGCACGCCTCTTAAGGGCCGGAGAACCTGATCCGGCTTAGGCTTCTGCCCGAAACACGCTCGTGCTCTTGGGGAAGCCATGAACGCCTCAGCCAAACCCGCCGCCAAACGCCGGCTCCTGCTCGCCTCCGACCGGAGCGACGAGAGCAGCGAACTCGCCAGCATCCTCAAGGCCGTCGGCGACGTTGCGACAGTGACGACGCAGGAACTCCCCGAGCAGCCCTCGCGCGATCTCTCCGGCCTCGTGGTCGACATCAATCTGCGCTCGCCCGAGAGCGTGCAACGGGTGCGCAACAAGCTGCGCGGCGATGCCTATCGTTCGATGCCTCGTCTGTTCGTGCTTGCGGACGCTCTGCATCACGGCACCATGCAGGCCTGGGCGCTGGGCGCCACCGACACCATCTCGCGGCCGCTTCAGCCCGAGGACATCCTGCAGCGCATCCGTGCGGCCTTCCCCGACACCGCCGTCTATGACGCCACCGATCGCGGCAAGACGCTCAATCGCGGCGTCGAGGCCGCGCATGCGGTGCTGAAGAAGATGTTCGAGAAGCTGCCGCTCGGCGTGCCCCTGACCTTCGACGACGTCATCGCCGCCGAGAGCAAGATCCTGAAGGCGATCAAGCACTCCTCGCTGCGCGAGTGGCTCACCACGGTGGGCTGCCACCATGTCGGCAGCTATCGGCACTGCCTGTTCGTGACCGGATTTGCGGTCTCCTTTGCCCAGCATCTCGGCATGCGCGAGGATGACCAGCGCCGGCTGACTCGTGCCGCGCTGCTGCACGACGTCGGCAAGGCCTTCGTTCCCTCCGCGCTGCTCGACAAGCCCGGCAAGCTCACCGACGAGGAGATGGCCGAAGTCCGCCAGCATCCGCGCCGCGGCTATGACGCGCTCGCAGCTCAAGGCGGCTTCCCGCCCGAGATGCTGGACGTTGTGCTGCATCACCACGAATTCCTCGACGGCTCCGGCTATCCCAACAATCTCTCGTCGAACCAGATCAGCGATATCGTGCGGGTCACGACCATCGTCGACATCTACGCGGCACTCGTGGAGAAGCGCGCCTATCGCATGCCCTTCACCCACTCGCGCGCGTTCACGATGATGGAAGGCATGAGCGGCAAGCTGGACCAGCAGCTATTGCAGGCGTTCCGCCCGGTGGCGCTGGGGTCGTTCTGAGCTCCCGTGTCGTAGCCGTAGGGTGGGTTAGCGTAGCGTAACCCACCATGCTTCCACATTTGCCGGACGAAGTTGGTGGGTTACGCCTTCGGCTAACCCACCCTACTTTACGCCTCACCCCACCATCTTCCTCAGCTCCGCCTTCGCCACCTTCTCCAGCGTCGAGCGCGGCATGTCGTCGACAAAGCGGATCTCGCGCGGCACCTTGAAGTCGGCGAGGCTCTTGCGGCAGGCAGCCATCACGTTGTCATGCAGATCGGGCCGCGCAGCGGTGACGCCGCCCTGCGGGATGATGAAGACGACCGGCACCTCGTCCAGCATCGGATGCGTCTTCGCCACGACGGCGGCCTCGCGCACGCCGGGGACGATTGCGATCACCTGCTCGATCTCGGACGCCGCGACGTTCTCGCCGCCGACCTTGAGCATGTCCTTGCTGCGATCCCCGAAGCGGATATAGCCGTTCTCCAGCCGCACCACGCGATCACCGGTGAGGAAGAAGCCGTGCTCGTCAAAGCTCTCGCGCGTCGCCTTCTCGTTGTGCAGATATTCGGCGAACAGCGACAGGCCGACAATGCCCTTGATCGAGAGGTTGCCGGTGTCGCCGACCTCGGTCGCCCGTCCGTCATCGTCGGTGATGCGGATCTGGTATTCGCTCGCGGCGCGGCCGATCGACATCGGGATGTTGGGCTGGTCGATCTCGCCGACGATGCCGTGGGTGATGGTCTCTGTCATGCCCCACCAGCCGATGATCTTGACGCCGAAGGCGGCGAAGGCCGGCGGTTCGTTGATCGCGGTGCCCCACAGGCGGAATTTGTGATCCCTCGGGATCTCCTGCTCGAGCAGCGCCTTCATGCAGAACGGAATCGTCGAGGTCCAGGTCGACCCGTGCTCGCGCGCGGCGCCCCAGAACCGGCTGGCGGAAAAGCGCGGCTGGATCACGCAGGTGGCACCGACCCATAGCGTCGCCAACATCGAATAGGCCAGCGCGTTGGTGTGGAACAGCGGCAGATAGGCCTGGTGCACGTCGCCGGCGTGCAGGTCCTCATGCGCGGCGTTGATCTTGGCGCCCCACAGCGCGTTGGCGTGGGTCCACAGCACCGCCTTGGGGCGCGATGTCGTGCCCGAGGTGTATTGCACGCTGCACGGCGCGAGCGGATCGGTCGCACGCCTGGGACGGTCGGCGCTGTCGGCGAACAGCGATTCGAAACTATCGCCGCGCGAGACCGATTTTGCGGGCGCCGTGCCGGAATCATGCGAGGTCACCGCCATCCAGCGGATGTTGCGGCAGTTCTGCGCGACGATCTCGGCATAGGCCGGCTGCGTGATCGCGGCGACCGCGCCGCAATGATCGGCAAAATAGTCGAGCTCGGCCGGTGCCGAGCGCGTGTTGGTGGTCACCGCGATCGCGCCCAACTCGACACAGGCGAACCAGGCCAGCAGCGCCTCGATGCAATTGTCGAGATGGATGAGCACATATTCGCCCGGCTTCACGCCGCGCTTCGCCAGTCCCGCCGCGAGCGCGCCGACCCGCTCGTGAAACTCGCCATAGCTCCAGCGCCGCGCGGGCGCGTCGAACGGCGCCCAGATCAGGAACGGATGTGAGCTGCGCACCTCGGCCCCCATCTTCAGCAGCCAGGGCACGTCGAGCCCGTCGAATGGGCCGACGATTCCGGCGGCGGCTTACGAATTCGGCATATGTCCTCCCGTGCAGCCTGCATCTTGCTCGCGGCTGCGTTTTGATGATTGCGTCTTCCTGCTCTTTCGGCCGTCTTGCGAGCGTAGCGAAGCAATCCAGAATCCCTCCCCGGAGAGAGTCTGGATTGCTTCGTCGCAAGGGCTCCTTGCAATGACGGTGCGTGGGGCAGGCGGCTTGGCCTTACCGGCCGCCGTCCTCGTATGACGAAATTTCGATCAGGCTGCCATCCGGATCCCTGCAATAGACCGAGCGCAGCGTGCCGCGGGCGCCCTGCTTGAGAACCGGGCCTTGTTCGATCGCGACGCCATGTGCCTTCAAATGCGCCACCACCTCGTCGGGGCTTGCTGAGGTGAGGAAGCACAGATCCTCGCTGCCGGCGGTCTGGTGGTCCGCGGTGAACCACTCCACCTTGTCGGCATCGCGCGGCCGGACGTTGATCTTCTGGTTACCGAATTGAAGAGAAGTCCGCGGCGCTTTGCCGCCGCCGGGGTCGAACACCTTGACTTCCATGCCGAGAATCTTGCCGTACCACTCGGCGGTCACTGCGACGTCCGCGACATTGATCACGAGATGATCGAGGGCTTCGACCTTGATCGCCATGCCTTATCCTTTCGTCGTGATGCGCCCCGTGCACTTTCCGCCTGCGGCAAGCTTTGTTACAACCGCGCCGACGCCATTTTCAAGCTGTCTGGCTTCAAGAACAACACGTTGGGAGAACCCTTGAAATGATCACTCGCCGTACCGCGCTGAGCCTGCTCGCCGCCAGTCCGCTTGCAGCCAGCCCGCTGTCGAAGGCCCTTGCCGCCGATTACCCGACCCACCCGGTGAAATGGGTGGTCGGCTATCCGCCGGGCGGGGCGACCGACATCCTGGCGCGGCTGATCGGTCAGCGGCTGTCGGAGAAGTTCGGCCAGCAATTCGTGATCGAGAACAAGCCGGGTGCCGGCAACAATATCGCGACCGAATCGGTCGTCAACGCCGAGCCCGACGGCTACACGTTGCAACTGGTCAATCCGGCCAATTACATCAACGCCTCGCTCTACACCAACCTGAAGTTCAACTTCGTGCGCGACATCGCGCCGGTCGCCTCGTTCCAGCGCGTGCCGAACGTGATGACCGTCAACAAGGACGTGCCGGCCAAGACCGTCGCCGAGTTCATCGAATACGTGAAGGCCAATCCCGGCAAGGTCAACATGGCCTCCTCGGGCAACGGCACCTCGGTGCATCTGTCCGGCGAGATGTTCATGGCGCTGACGGGCTGCAAGATGCAGCACGTGCCCTATCGCGGCGCCGCGCCCGCGATCACCGACATGCTCGGCGGCCAGGTGCAGGTGATCTTCGACAACATGCCCTCGATCATCCAGCACATCCGGTCCGGCTCGCTCCGTGCCATCGGCGTCACCACGGCGGAGCGCTCGCCGCAGCTGCCCGACGTGCCGGCGATCGGCGAGACCGTGAAGGATTACGAGGCGAGCGCGCTGTTCGGCATGGGGGCACCGAAGAACACGCCCAAGGAGATCATTGCCAAGCTCAACAGCGAGATCAATACGCTGATAAAGGAGCCGGACATGGCCAAACGCCTGGTCGAGCTCGGCGGCGAGCCGCGGGCACAGACGCCCGAGGCGTTCGGCGAGGAGATCAAGGCCGAGACCGAGAAATGGAAGAAGGTCGTCGAGTTCGCCGGCCTGAAGGTCGAGTAGCGATCTTGTGATGTCCGTGATTGGAGCCCTGCCCGTTCGGCAGGGCTTTTTTCTTGCGTATCAAGGTTTCTTGCGTGTCAGCGCCAGTCGATCTGGAATAAAACGGCGTGGCGAAACCTGATGTTATATGGCGCGTATCTCGCGCTGTGAGGATAGGAGTTGGGATCATGCGCAAGACGCAATTGGCACTGCTGGGCCTCGGCGCGACACTCCTTGCCGGCTTCTCCGCCGTCACGCCGGCAGCGGCGCACGACTATCCCTGGTGTGCCCAGGGCGGCGGGTACGAGTATCCCGGCGATTGCACCTACAGCACCTATGGACAATGTCAGGCCAGTGTGTCGGGCCGGCTCATGGCCTGCGGGCCCAACCCGCTCGTCGCCTACGGTCAATCGTCCCTGCCGCAACCGCGGCAGTCGCGGCGCACGCGGCCCGTGGCGCCGTATTAAGGAACTCTCGGTTTGACTGGTAGCCCGGATCGCGTTCGCGCCATCCGCGGCCGCGCAGACGCCGCCTGCCTTGCCGCTACCGCTTCGCCTCAGCCTGCTCCGTGCCGTTGCACGAGATCAGCATCGTATAGGGCCGCGCATTGCCGGCGATGTCGGTGGTCTTGATCTCGCCCTTCGGTTCGGCAGTCTGGTAGGGCACCACGGAGTTGTCGAGGAAGTCGCGCAGCGCGCCGGTCTTGATCGCGAAGTTGATGTTCTCGGGGATGTTGCCGGTCGCAGCGGCGACCCGTAACCCGTCCAGCTTTCCTGTAACGACGCCGACGATCTGCCCGGCGGTGTCGAACAGCGGGCCGCCGCTATTGCCGGGCTGCACCGGCGCACTGATTTGCAGGAAACGCGAATCGTTGCGCATGCCGCTGAGCGAGCTGACGATGCCAGTCGTCACGGTGAAATCCGAAGTCAGCAATCCATGGAACGGAAAGCCGATCGCGACGACGGAATCGCCGGAGCGGATCGAGCGGTCGCGGATCCGGGCGAACTCCTTGAAAGTGGTCGTCGACGGCGCCTGCAGCAACGCGAGATCGTTGTTGGCGTCGCTCGACACCACGCGCAAAACCATCCCGGCTTCGCCCGTGAGATTGCCTTTGATGTCGCCGACGCAGCCATTGATCACATGGTTATTGGTGACGACGTGTCCGCTGGCACTCACGACAAAGCCGGTGCCGCTCTTGGCTTTGGCGGACTTGCTGGCCGGCGGTGATGCTTGCTTGTCGGGCGCCTGCGGCTTTGCCGCGATCTTCGTAAAGTCTCCGGCCTTGTCCAGCCCGTCGGCTTTCACCTTGGTGACGCAATTGGCCAGTGCAGCAATCACGGGCCCGGCCGAGGTCAGGTCGAAATTCAGGACGGTGCGGCCGCTCGTCGCGACCATGAGGCTCGCCTTCTGAAACGTTCGTACCACGTTCGCAGGCATGACGGAGCTGAGCATGTTCGTCTGGTTGGCCGTGGCGAACAGTCTGGCCTGCTCCTGTCCGTCAAAGATGACGTCGATCGCGGTGTTCTCGCCCTTGGTGAAGCGGTAGCTGGGACTAGCAAAGCTCAATATCCACGAGCCCCCCGTATTCTGGCCGACCACGAGAATGACGCCGTTGGCATAAGGCGCCGTCGCGGCACAATGCGAGAAGGCTCCTGTTTCGTCATTGCTGAACGCGCCGCCGACCCAGTTGCCGATTTTGACGCTGCCGAACGGCCCGGCCGTATGCGCTGCGGTGACGACGCTCAGCTGCAATAAAGACGCAACGATGAATGATTTAAGCCACATACTTTCCCCCCAAGAGCGCGTTCGCGCGCATCTTATCTGTGGGAGGAGCTGTCGCGCAACCGGCAGTTGTCTGGCGAGAGCCGGCGCTATCGGTGCGATGCTCGGGCTTGCCTTTGCTTTGCGATCCTATATACTTTGCAGTACAAAGTAACGGGACCGGTAGTCCCGGGAAGCATGGGCGGAACGAGGTTTTGGCGTTGCCAATGCGCGATCTCGACAAGGCACTGGCCGACATCGTGGCGATCCGCAGCCAGATTGCGGCCGGCACGGCGTTCCGCGGTTACGGCCCGGCGACGATGGCTGCGACCGGCGCGGTCGCGCTTCTCACCGCGATCCTGCAATTCTGGCTGCTCGGCGATCCCACCGGCGAGCCGCTCGGCTTCTTCTTCGGCTGGTTCATTGCCGCCGCACTCTCCGGCCTGATCATCGGCATCGAGATGCGCGCGCGTTCGCGCCGCCATCATTCGGGACTCGCCGATGCGATGATCCACCAGGCCGTCGAGCAGTTCCTGCCTGCAGGCGTTGCCGGTGTGCTGCTTGCGGTGGTGATGTGGAAGTTCGCGGGCGAAACGCTGTGGCTGCTGCCAGGCTTGTGGCAGATCCTGGTGTCGCTCGGCATTTTCGCCTCGGTCCGTTCGCTGCCACGCACCGTGGCGCTCGCCGGCGCATGGTATTTCATGTCCGGTTTTGCGGTGGTGGTGCTCGCGAGCCAAACCCATACGCTGTCGCCCTGGACCATGGGCCTGCCGTTCGTAATCGGGCAGTCGGTGATGGCGGGCATTCTGCATTTCGCATCCGGAGACCATGATGTCGAAGACTGACAGCGCACCCTTCTCTTATGAAGGACTGGACCGCGTGATCCACGAGAAGGCGAGGCTCGGACTTCTGACCTCGCTGATGGCGCATCCGAAGGGTCTGGCGTTCGCCGATCTCAAGCAGCTCTGCGGCCTCACCGACGGCAATCTCAGCCGGCATCTCGCCGTGCTCCAGGAAGCCGGCCTCGTCGAGGTGACCAAGGGCTATGAGGGCAATCGCCCGCACACGACCTGCCGCCTGACCAAGGCCGGCCGCCGCCGCTTCCTCGACTATCTCGCCGTGCTCGAACGCCTGGTGCGCGACGCCGCCAAGGCTGCCGGCCGCGAAGCGGCACCGCTCGGCCGCCTCGGTATCGTCTCGACCTGATCCTCCCCCTTTTTTGACCGGAGACTTTGCAATGCAAAGTGACCTTGTGTCCCGCAACGAGAAGCTTCACGTCGGCATCATCATGGACGGCAACGGCAGATGGGCGACGCGGCGCGGCCTGTCGCGCCTGCGCGGCCATGAGGCCGGCGTCGAGACGATCCGCCGCATCGTCGAAGCCGCGCCCAAGCAGGGCATCGGCACGCTGACGCTCTACGCCTTCTCCACCGACAATTGGCGGAGGCCGAAGGCCGAGGTCGCCGCGCTGATGACGCTTCTGCGCTTCTATCTCGCCAACGAGGTGCAGAGCCTGGTCAAGAACGGCGTTCGCCTCACCGTGATCGGCCGTCGCGACCGCTTGCCCGACGGCATTGCCAATGCGATTTCGCGTGCGGAAGATGCCACCGCGCACGGAAGCTCGCTTCATTTGCGCATCGCCGTCGACTATTCCGCGCGCGATGCCATCCTCAACGCGGCGGCAAAGGCGGCGGCGCTGACGAGTCTCACCCGCGAGGCGTTTTCGCAGCTCGTCACCGGCGAGGCCGGTTTGCGCGACGTCGACCTCATCATCCGCACCTCGGGTGAGAAGCGGCTGTCGGACTTCCTGCTCTGGGAAGGTGCCTATGCCGAGCTGCACTTCACCGAGCGGATGTGGCCCGAATTCGACGCGGGCGATCTCGCCGCGGCCCTGGCCTCCTTCTACGGCCGCGAGCGTCGCTTCGGCGGCCTGCAGGCGATCGTGCCGGAGGAGGTGCCTTCACTCTCTCGCGTGTGACGCTCGGCACCGAGGAACGAACTGTTCGTTTTCGGCCGCAAGATTGGCAGCACCGTCCAAGCGGTCAGCGCGTGGTCTCGGCTAGGTGTGCATTCGATGCAACCTGCCGAGAGCCTCGCGCATGTTACGCTTATTGCTGGATGCCATTGTCGAGTCCGCCGAAGCGAACGCCACGGTCCGTATCAGGCCGGCCAGCGCGTTCGATGTCGAGGGCCTCTCGATCTATTTCACGAGCCTCTCCACGACATCGCGCAACAAGCGCTTCATGGGCGCGCGCGCGGCCTTTGCAATGGTCGCGGCCGAATGCGTCGCCAGGATTAGCCATCCCGGTCATTTCACCCTGCTCGCCGAGATCAGGCAGGAAGGGCAAGGCACGATCGTCGGCGAAACCAGATACGCCTACGATGTGGCTGCACGGCATGGTGATTTCGCCATCTCCGTTGCCGATGTCTTTCAGCGCAAGGGCGTCGGCCTCCGCATGATGACAGCCATGGAGAAGCACGCGAGCGATCTCGGTCACGAGATGATTGCGGCCGAGACCGCGCGTGTGAACGCGGAGATGCGCGGCCTTGCGAAAAAGGCAGGGTTCGAGGACACTGGTCTCGGAGACTGGCAGTCGGTCCATCTTGCGAAGCATCTGTCGCGGGTGCGGGGCTTGCCACAAATTTGAGCAAGCGCGCGACGCCGATCGTGCCCTAGTATCTCCCTGCGACGGGAGCTTGGTCGGATGCGTGCAGTTCTGGATTATTGCACCGGTGGGACGGAGCGGCAGGTTGCGGCCGGCACGACTATCGTGGCCGAGGGCGGCACCACCGGTCATCTCTATGTGCTGATGCAGGGCAAGCTCGAAGTGCTCAAGGGCGAGATGGTGGTCGCCACGGTGGCCGAGCCCGGCGCGGTGCTGGGCGAAATGTCGGTGCTGCTGGGGCAGCCGCACACTGCGACCGTACGGGCCTGCTCTGACTCCGTCGTCTACGAATTCGAGGATGCCGCCTCGTTCCTCAAGCAGGAGGCGGGCGTGGCACTCCTGATCGCCAAGATGCTGGCGCAGCGGCTCAATGTCGCCAACACCTATCTCGCCGATCTCAAGCAGCAATACGCCGGCCACGGCACGCATCTGGCCATGGTCGGCGAGGTGCTCCAGAGCATGATCAACCTGCCGCCGCTCGAGGTCTCGCCAGGCTCGGATCGGCAATCCGATCCAAGAATGTGAGCCAGTCGGGCGGCGTCTCGATCGGAGCGGCGGGCCGATTCAGCGGCGCGCCAAGATCGATCCATTGCGCCTCGCCGGCCGCAAGCCAGAACGCCCTGTCCGCATCGAGGTCCAGCACGATATACGTTGGCGGTCGGTCCGGCTGCAGGCCCGCGTTGAACACCCAGGTCTGGCCGAGCCGGTCGAACCACGAACCATCGGTAATGAACGGCGATTGATGCACATGCCCCGAGATCACCATCGAGGGCTGATACTGCATGATCCATTGCACCAGCTCGACGTCGCCGAAGAAGCGTTTGCCGCCCCAGCTCGTCGGTGAATCCGCCGGCGGCGCATGATGGATCCAGATCCAGCGCCGTGGCCGGCCGGCCGCGGCCGCGCCGAGCTGCGCGACGAGGCGTTGCTTGACTAGAGGCCCATCCCACCATGGGCACACCGTGAACAGCGTGTCGCCGACGGTGAGGCCGTCGCCGTCGCAGGCAATGCCCAACTCGCGCACCTCCGAAATCCAGCGCGAGATCTTTTCGCCTTCCGCATTGCGCTCGTCGAGATCGTGATTGCCGGAGCAGAGGATCACGCGGGTCTTCGCTGCGAGCAGCGCGAGGTACTTCTTCACCACCACGATCTGCGCGCGAAAATCCACCATCGAGCCGATGTCGAGCGCATCGCCGGCGAAGATCACGAGGTCGAATTGCGGAGCGGCGCTGACGAGCCAGTCGAGCTGAGGCAGCGAATAGTGCAGGTCGGCCACGACCAGACAGCGCATTGGAAATCCAGGGGTGAGACGTCAAGAATGCTCGGGATTGCAAAATATCTGAACGCAAGAAGCAGACCAGCCGCGTCTCTCGCCAATTCAACGCGGGCAGTATGCTGCGGCGCATCCGCGGCTGCAAGTATCGAAGCGTCGCCGGGCTGGACCGGATCATCGAATTCTGATGTCGTGGCGTATCCTCAACAGCTCGTGTCCCCAACAGCTCGTCTCCCCATGACCTCCTTCAAGACCATTCGTGCGCGCGCCGAAAAACGCAAGGGCGGGGCCAAGGCGCTGGAAAAGCTGATGCCCGAAAAGCCCGACCTGAAGGGCCTCGCCAAACGCGGTGACGATCGCATCCTCGCCGAGATGACGAAGCGTGTGTTTTGCGCGGGCTTTGCCTGGAGCGTGATCGAGACGAAATGGGACGGGTTTGAAGAGGCCTTCCTGCGTTTCCAGCCGGCCAAGCTCACCTTCCAGCCGGAGGATTATTGGGAGGGCCTGCTGCGCAACGCGCGCATCGTGCGCAACGGTGCCAAGATCAGGTCAGTGCGCGACAACGCGGCCTTCGTCCAGGAGATCGCAAGAGAGCACGGCAGCTTCGGCAGGTTTCTGGCGAAGTGGCCGCCATCCGACCAGATCGGCCTGCTCGATCTCCTGAGCAAGCGCGGCAGCCGGTTGGGTGGCAATACCGGCCAGATGCTGCTGCGGTTCGTCGGCTGGGACGGCTTTGTGACGTCCAGGGACGTCGTGGCCTGCCTGCGCGATGCCGGTCTCGACATCGCCGAAGAGGTCAAGTCGAAAGGCGATCTGGCAAAAGTGCAGGCGCAGTTCAATGCCTGGGCCGAGGAGACCGGGCTCCCCTACACATATCTGTCACGCATCTGCGCGCTGTCCGTCGGCGAGAACAGAAGCGAGTAGCGAATTCGGCTCTTGGAATTTGGCTCTTGGATTCGGCTCTGGGGATGCCGAATCATGTGCGTCCTGTGGCGATCTCGTGCCGCAAGCGCGGCAGGGCGGAACCCGTGATCACGAAATGCATTTTTCGGGAACATTTGTGCGGAGCACCTGTTCGGGAGATAGGCCAGGCGAACATCGGCGCAGGGAACGCCCGGTCTGGCTCAGCTCAATGAAACCGACGTGACAGAAACGGAGCAGCTCATGAAGCTCACATCCGAACAGGTGAAGCAGACCGTCAACCAGCTCGGCGCTCAGGTGCTGCCCGACGAGCATCCCGCCATGCCGCAGCTCAACAGCATGTTCGGCGAACACACTTTCTTCGTCGATGAGACAGGGCTGAAGGTCGTCGAGCCCACGGCGCCCCCCGGCACCGAGCGCCAGAGCGGCGAAGTCGTCAGCCTCGCCGATTGGGGCGATTCCGAGCTGACACGCCTGATGGCGCACGAGCCCGAGCCGACCGGCGTGATCGTCGTGTTCGAGCACGTGAGGCATTGATCGGGCCCAGGGGATCGACCTTCGGTGGCGAGTCTGAAAACCCGCCACCGTAGATTCGCGTGGCGAGCGCGCTCTACGTGGCTGTCTGCGTCCGCGGAAAGCCCGTCAGTTTGGTTCAGATGCCGAGAGTCAGTTGCGGCGGCTCCGCATCGTCCCCGGCCTGGAGGGAAGACAGCGAGACTCCTAGGAGCCTGACGCTCTTCGGCAGCGGCATCTCGCCTTCGAGCAGACCGCAAGCCAGCCGCTCAAGATCGTCCCGGCCTGCAACCGGCGAAAGAGCGGACCTGCTGCGCGTGATGATCTCGAAATCGGCAAACTTGATCTTCAAGGTGACGGTGCGGCCGCGGCTGCCCGTCGCCTCGCAATGGCGCCACACCTTGTCGACGAGCGGCTTGAGCTCGGCGACCAGCGTGTCGAATTCGGTGAGATCGCTTGAGAACGTGGTCTCCGCGCCGATGGACTTGCGGACCCGGTTGGCCCGGACCGGCCGTTCGTCGACACCGCGCGAGATCCAGTAGTAATAGGCGCCCGACTTGCCGAAATTCGCATTCATGAACTCCAGCGTCTGACGACGAATATCGAGACCGGTGAACATGCCGAGCGCGTTCATCTTCGCGCCCGTGGCCGGGCCTATCCCATGGAATTTGCCGACGGGCAGCGTCTCGACGAAGGCGGGTCCCATCTCCGGTGAGATCACGAACTGACCGTTGGGCTTGCGATGATCGGAGGCGAGCTTGGCCAGGAACTTGTTGTAGGAGATGCCGGCCGACGCGTTGAGACCCGTCTCGGCCTTGATCCTCTCGCGGATCTTGAGTGCAATGTCGCGTGCCAGCGGAATGCCTTGCAGGTTTTCGGTCACGTCGAGATAGGCCTCGTCGAGCGACAACGGCTCGATGATGGCGGTATGCTCCGCGAAGATGTCGCGGATCTGCCTGGAGATCGCCTTGTAGACCTCGAAGCGCGGCTTGACGAAGATCAGATCGGGACATTGTCGCTTCGCCGTCACGGACGGCATGGCGGAGCGAACGCCGAACTCGCGGGCCTCATAGCTGGCGGCGGCGACGACGCCACGTTCCGCGGAGCCTCCGACCGCGACCGGCTTTCCGCGCAGCTCCGGATGATCGCGTTGTTCCACGGACGCGTAGAAGGCATCCATGTCGATATGGATGATCTTGCGGACGGGCGAGGTCTCGCCGGTCACCGTGTCGGATTCGCTCATGGCAAGATGATACAATTGAGCGATGAGAAGCGCGAGGTGATGTGATTCAGCGGTCGACACAGGCTGGCCGCCGCTGCGGGATGTACCAGTCCATCAAAAAGCAATCTCAGGCTTGTGAGTGGCAAGCATGGGCATGCGCTCTAATATGAGCCGCCGGAGGACAGTCCATGCAATACAGCTCCGAACTCATTCGAACCATGCGTCAGGCGCTGGAGGCCGTGATGGCGAGCGTGCCGCCCGATCAGTCGGTCTTCGGTCTGAAAGCGGCCGTAGCCGAATGCATCCTGAAGGCGGCCGCACACGGCCAGACGTCGTACGACGGACTGGTCACGTCGGCTTCCGACCAGGTCCAGGCGATCATCTCGATGCTGAATTGAGCTTGCGCTGAGCCGGCGATGACTTGAGCGCGGGCGGTAACAAGGCCACTCGGGTGGGGGCTCCAGCGCGGACTGGAAGAGACTGGCGCACCCGACACGATTCGAACGTGTGACCTTTGCCTTCGGAGGGCAACGCTCTATCCAGCTGAGCTACGGGTGCAACGAGGGTCCATTTAGCCGATTGGCGGGGGGCCGGCAACCGCTTCCACAGCTTCCGGCTTGGCTGATTTGGGCTAGGCTGATTTACGGGTCGCGCGGCCAGGAACCGGCACGCCGTCCCGCCCGAGCTTGGCGAACTCGGCGAGCAGCCGTTCGGCACACATGACGCGGTTGCGGCCGAGCCGTTTGGCCGCATAGAGCGCCTCGTCGGCCGCCGCCAGCAGGCGGTCGGGGCTGCCGTCGGTTTCGCCGGGAATGTGGCTGGCGACGCCGACGCTGAGGGTGACGTGGTCGCCGGCCCCGATGGCGCCGTGGGTGACCCGCAAGGCCATCACAGCGCAGCGGATTTCGTCGGCGATGGCGCAGGCGGCGTCGCAATCCATGTCCGGGAGGATCAGCGCGAATTCCTCGCCGCCATAGCGGCTGGCGAGATCGAGCGGGCGCACGGCATGCCGGCTGACGACGGACGCGACCGCGCGCAGGCATTCGTCGCCGCTCTGGTGGCCGTGGCGGTCGTTGAACAGCTTGAAATGATCGACGTCGACGAACAGCAGCGCCATCGGCTTCTGCGTCCGCTGGGCGCGGGCCCATTCGCTCATCAGCATCTGGTCGAACGCACGGCGGTTCGACAGGCCGGTCAGCCCGTCCTTGGTGGCAAGCTCCTTCAGGGCCATCTCGGCGCGCTTCTGGTCGGTGAGGTCGCGCAGCGTCTCCACCACCGCGATCAGATGGCCGGCCTCGTCGTGGATAGGACCGGCGTCGATCGCGAGGTAGAGCTGGCTGCCGAGCTTCGGCATCACGCACCAGTTTTCGGCGCTGAAGCCGAGCCCGTTATGGCCGCGCGCGGCATATTCCGAATAGAACTCCGGCAGCTGTTCCGGGCGGTCGAGCGAGACGAGGTCGGCGAGGCAAGGGCGCCTGGTCTCGTAGAAGGCCTGCCAGTGCTTGTTGGTGCCGATCACCTCGGAGGCGGCAACGCCGGTCAGCCGCTCGCAGGCTCTGTTCCAGATCACCACGCGGCGCTTGGGGTCGATCACGAAGGTCGGCACCACCAGATGCTGCATCAGCCGCACGGCGTAGGAATCCGCAACGTCGACCGTCTTGGCTGACGTTTTCCCCGGCTTCGCCATGTCAGGCCACCGCCGCCACCGGCAAGGCGTGGTTTGGGCCGAACAGCTTTCGCACTTCGCTGGCCGGCTTCGGTCTGCTGAAGAGATAGCCCTGCATCTCCGTGCAGCCGAGCGCGCGCAGCATCTCGCGCTGCGCCTCGGTCTCGACGCCCTCCGCGACCGTGGTCATGTTGCTGGCGGCGGCGATGTTCACCACCGCCTGCACGATCACAGGCGCGCCGCTCGTCTCGGCGATATCAGCGACGAAGCAGCGGTCGATCTTGATCTTGTCGAACGGGAAGCGCTTGAGATAGCTGAGCGAGGAGTAGCCGGTGCCGAAATCGTCGAGCGCGATGCGCACGCCGATGGCGCGGAGCTGGTGCAGGATCGAGAGCGCCGCCTCGTCGTCGCGGATCAGCACGGCCTCGGTGATCTCGAGCTCGAGCCGGCACGGGGAAAGTCCGGAATCCGCGAGCGCGCCGGCGATCCGCAGTGCCAGCGTCTCGCATTTGAGCTGCACCGGCGAGACGTTGACCGCGACACGCACATGCGCCGGCCAGGTCGCGGCCTCGTTGCAGGCCATGCGCAGCACCCAGTCGCCGAGCTCGTTGATCAAGCCGGTGTCCTCGGCAATCGGGATGAACTCCGCCGGCGACACCATGCCGCGCTCGGGATGCCGCCAGCGCAGCAGCGCCTCGCATCCCGAGACTTCGTTGGTGCGCAGGTCGACCAGCGGCTGATAGTGGATCTCGAAACCGCCGTTCACCAGGGCTTGGCGCAGATCCTGCTCCAGGCTCAGGCGCGCCTTGGCGCTCGCATCCATCTCCGGCTCGAAGAAACGGTGAGTGCGGCGTCCTTCGGCCTTGGCGCCGTACATCGCGAGATCAGCATTCTTGATGAGCTGGTCGAGATCGGTGCCGTCCTGCGGTGCCATGGCGATGCCGATGCTGGCGTCGGTGGAGAGCTGATGGCCGAAGCAATGATAGGGCCGGCGGATCGCCTCGAAGATCCGCGTCACGAATGACACCACGTCGGCGGATGATTTGATCCCGGTCTGGATCACCGCGAATTCGTCGCCGCCGAGCCGCGCGATCAGGTCGCCCGGTCCGAGGCAGCTGCGGATGCGGGCCGCGATTCCCTTCAACAGCTCGTCGCCGACGTGATGACCGAGCGAATCGTTGATGCCCTTGAACTCGTCGACGTCGATATAGAGCAGCGCAAACTGGCTGCCGCCGCCGACCTTCTCCAGTTCGCGCTCGATCTGCTCGCGGAACAGCGCCCGGTTGGGCAGGTCGGTCAGCGCATCGTAATGCGCCATATGCGCGATCTTCTCGTCGGCGCGCCGCCGTTCGGTGACATCTTCGACGACGTTGATGAGGTAACGCGGCTCGCCGGATTCGTCGCGGATTCCGATCCGGGTCGAGGTGATGTAGCGCATCCCCTTGGCCTGGCTCTGCCAGGCATGCTCGTCCTTGAACAATCTCTCGCCCGACTTCAGCGCCTTGCTGTCATCGTCGGTGACGACTCGGGCGGAGGCATCCGGGTATATGTCGAAGGGAGTCTTGCCAACGATGTTTTCACTCGATTGGCCGAATTGCTCTTCGGCGGTCCGGTTGACCAGCAGATATTGCCGCGTTTGAGCATCCTTCACGGTGATCTGCGACGGGATGTGGTCGATGATCTCGCGCAGGAACATGTAGTTGCGGTCGCGTTCCTGCTCCAGCTTGCGCCGCTCGGTGATGTCTTCGATCGTGGCCACCCATCCGCCCTGCGCGAGCGGAGTGTTGATGACCTGGAAAGCTCGGCCACTCGGCAAGTGATGGCTTCTCGTGGAGACCGTGCCCTCCGCGACGATCCTCATGACGTCGGCGCAAAATGCCTCGACATCGCCTTCGAACGCGCCGCGCTCCTTGCGATGATACATCGCCTCGCGGATGTGACAGCCGGGCTTGATGACATCGTGAGAGAGGCCGAACATATCGGCGTAGCGGCGGTTGCAGGTGACGATGTATCCGGCGGCATCGTACAGGATCAACCCTTGCGACATGTTGTTCAAGGCGGTGTCGAGCCGCCCGCGCTCCGCTTCCAGCCGTTGCTGCGCCTCACGGTTCTGCCGGTTGATCTGGCGAACGATCAGGAACAGGATCAGCGCAATCACGGTGGCCGAAAGCGCAGCGGTGGTGACCATGAAACCGGTCTGCTGCCGCCAGTCGGCCAGCGCGGCTCTCGTGGTGTTGGTCGCGACGATGACCAGCGGGAAGTGCGACAGCGAGGCCCCGGAGCCGAGGCGCTCGTCGCCGTCGATCGGGCCCCTGACGCGCAGGGTGTGCCGGCCACCTTCGGCCAGCATCTTGCGCATCAGCGGTGCGTCCTTGAAGTCCCTGCCGATCAGCTCTTCGACATGCGGGTAGCGCGACAGCATCTTGCCATTGCGGTCGAACAGCGAGATCGCCGTGCCCTCCGCAAGCGCAACGGACGCGAAATAGTTCTGGTAGCTGTCCGGATCGATCCGGCGGACCATCGTGCCGAGGAAGCTGCCGTCCGCGCCGCTCAGCCGACGCGCGACAATCGTGGTCCATTTTCCGATGATGAAGCTGCGGACCGACTCCAGCGCCACCGGTTCGGCCATCGGATTCGATTTGAAGGTCTGAAAATAGGCCCGTGAGGAGATGTTGATCTTGGGCAGCGGCTGGGGCCGCGACCAGTTGATCAGTTCGCCGTCGGCATCGTAGATCGCGATGTCGCCGAGGTAGGACACCGGGCCGATCTTGCTCCGCAGCATCTGGTTCGTCGCGGGTCCGGACATGCGCTCGCGGAACATCGCGGCCGAACTGATCTCCGGCAGATTCATCTGCCCGATCACATCGGCGGCGACGATGTCGGAATCTTCAAATTGCTGATCGAAGTGCCGCGCGATCAGCTGCACCGTATTTTCCAGCTCGCGCTCGCGGTTGGTCAGGGTACGTTCGCGAAATTCGCCGACGGCCATGGCGGTCACCGCGAAGATCCCCGCGACCAGCAACACGCCGCACAAAGTGAGCCACAGCACCGGTCCGCGCCGAATGGCTGCCTCCCAGCCGTGCTTCGCGGCTAGGAACATTCCGGCTGCAATTCCTGCAAAGACCTGGCGCATTCCCCCTCCCTGGAGGGACAGGAATACAGCACACAAATGGCGTAAAGCTTAGGAAAGCCAGTTACCTGAGCGTTAATCTCGTTGCGTGATCGCAGTCGTGTCCAGCGAGCCGCCGCGCTGCATCATGAATCGCGCGTTAATGCGAGCTGCCCGCGCTCTTGTCGCTGCCGAGATTACGCAGCCGCCCGACCACGCCCGTCGGAAAGAAGTAGACGCTGGCGATGAAGAGCAGCCCGAGCCACAGCAGCCATCGGTCGGGATGCAACAGTCCGGGCAGCAGCGGCAGGCCGGCTTCCGACGCCGCCTTGGAGGCGACGCCCATCAGCGACTGCAGATAGTTCTGGGCGAGGATGAAGATGGTGGCGCCGATGATCGCGCCGTAGATTGTGCCCATGCCGCCGATCACGACCATCAGCAGGATGTCCAGCATGATCGAGAAGCTGAGCGAGGTATCGGGGCCGGCATAGCGCAGCCACAGTGCATTGAGAATGCCGGCGCCGGCGGCGACCAGTGCGGCGATGCAGTTGGCGTAGCTCAGGTGGAAGACGGTGCGGAAGCCGAGCGCCTCGGCGCGGAAGCGGTTCTCGCGGATCGCCTGCAGCACGCGCCCGAACGGCGAGTTCACCACCCGCAGCAGAGCGAGGATCATCAGGGCCGAGACGGCGAACACCAGATAGTACGTCAGGATGCGGCCGTTGAACTCGAATCCGAGCACGTTCTTGGAGATCAGCACCGTGCCGGGCCTGAGCAGCTCGGGCAGCTGAAAGCTGCGTCCGTCCTCGCCGCCGGTCAGCCAGGACAGCTGCGAGGCCAGCACCTGGAAGGCGGATGCGACCGCGAGCGTGATCATGGCAAAGAAGATCGCAGCCACCCGCAGCGAGAACAGCCCGATCGCAAGCGCAAGCAGCGCGGCAAGCGGCAGGCCGACCACGATGCCGGTTGCAACCGCACCCCAATTCGGGCCCATCCCGTACAGCGCGATCGCGATCGCGTAGCTGCCGATCCCGTAGAACATGGTGTGTGCGAACGACACCGAGCCGGTATAGCCGAGCAGCAGATCGTAGGAGGCGACCAGCGCGGCGAAGACGCAGATCTTGGCCGCGACGTTCAGCGCCTTCGCCCCGGGGAACAGGAACGGCGTCGTCACCAGCGCCAGGATGATGAGGACGAGAACGAGCGTGAGCACGCGGTTGCGCGGCGGGTCGCCTGACAGGATCATCATCGGCTGGTCACCGCATAGAGGCCGCGCGGCCGCCACATCAGAATGGCGACCATCAGCAGGATGTTGGAGACGAGGGCGAGCTTTGGCACCAGGAAGCCGCCGTAATTGGCAATCATCGCCACCAGGATCGCGCCGATGAAGCAGCCGCCGATCGAGCCGAGGCCGCCGATGATGACGACGATGAAGATCAAGACGGTGAGGTCGTCGCTCATGGAGGCGTGGACCTGCTCGCGATACAGTGCCCACATCACGCCGCCGAGGCCGGCCAGCGCTGATCCCGTCATGAACACGCCGAGGAACAGGCGGCGAATGCGATAGCCGAGCGCCTCGACCATCTCGCGGTTCTCGACGCCGGCGCGGATCAGAAGCCCGAGCTTGGTTCGGTTGAGCACGAGCTGAATCGCGATGAAGACGGCAAGGCCGATCAGCGTCGCCAGCACGCGGTATTTCGCGATCGCGACGTCGCCGAGGATGAAGGAGCCGCGCAGCGACGTCGGCAGCGGCGTCGGGATGATCTGCGGTCCCCACACTGCATAGAGCGTCTGCTCGGCGACGATCAAACCGCCCGTCGTCATCAGGATCTGCTTCAGATGCTGGCCGTAGACGGGCAGGATCAGCACCCGCTCGACAATCAGGCCGAGCGCGCCGGAGACCGCCATCGACAGCAATGCCGCCGGCGCCAGCACTGCGAGGTTCATCCACAGCGAATCCACCTGGAGCGAGGTCGCGAACGGCGCCAGCACCAGGGTCGCGACATAGGCCCCGACCGCGATGAAGGCGCCATGGCCGAAATTGAGCACGTCCATCAGGCCGAACACGAGCGTGAGGCCGGAGGCCATGATGAAGATCATCATGCCCATCGCGAGGCTCGCGGCCGTCAGCGTCAGCCAGGTGCTGGGCGAGCCGATCAGCGGGATCATCACGAGGGCGACGGCGATCGGCAGCAGGATCGGCGCGATGTCGCGCTTTGGCTTCGGCAGCGGATCATTTGCGGCGAGCTCGGTCATTGATGAGTCTCCAGGCTCAGGCCGAGCAGCCGCTCCTGCAGCGGCACGTCGGAGGCCAAGGCTGCCATCTCGCCGCGATGAACGATGGTGCCGTTGTCCATCACCAGCACGTCGTCGCCGAGCTCGCGGGCCGCAAAGAAATTCTGCTCGACCATCAGGATGGTAGCGCCCTTGCGCTTGATCTCCTTCAGACACTCGATCAGCGCCATCACGATCGCGGGCGCCAGCCCCTTGGTCGGCTCGTCGATCAGCAGGAGCTTGCGCGGTTCGATGATGGCGCGGGCAATCGACAACATCTGCTTCTGTCCGCCCGAGAGACTTCCCGCGCGCGACAGCCAGAACCGGCGCAGCGCGGGGAAGAAGCCGAAGATCCAGTCGAGCTGGGTGTCGTCGAGCGGCCCGTCGCGCGCCGCCAGCACCAGATTTTCCTTCACCGTGAGATCCGAAAACACCGCCATGCTCTCCGGCACGTAGCCGACGCCGAGCCGCGCGATGTCGGGCGTCGCGCGGCTCTCGATGCGCTCGCCGGCGAGTCTGATCTCGCCGGAGGAGGCCTGCCAGAGGCCCATGATGGTGCGCAACGTCGTGGTCTTGCCGGCGCCGTTGCGGCCGAGCAGCATCGTTGTCTGCCCCTGCGCGACAGCGAGATCGATGCCCTGGAGGATGTGATAGCGGCCGATATGAGTGTGCACACCGGAGAGCTTCAACAGATCGGTCATGCTGCGCTCCCTCCAACTTTATTGGGCGCGACGCCGAGATAGGCTTCCTGCACGATCGGTGATGCGATCACCTCGGCCGGAGGGCCGTCCGCAACAAGCTGCCCGTTATGCAGCACGATGATGCGGTCGGCGAGCGATCGCACCACGTCCATCTTGTGCTCGACGAGGAGGATGATCCTGCTCTTGTCCTGCTTGAGCTGCGCGATCAGGTTCAGCACGACCGGCACCTCGTCGATGCTCATGCCTGCGGTCGGCTCGTCGAACATGAACACCTTTGGTTCGAGCGCCATCATCAGCGCGACCTCGAGCTTGCGTTGGTCGCCATGCGACAGTGCGGTGGCGGCGACGCCGCGGCGGCCGCCGAGCGCGACCTGATCCAGGATCGTATCGGCGCGCGCAATCAGATCACGGCGGACCATCCAGGGTCGCAGCATGTCGTAGTGAGTGCCGTCAGCGGCCTGCACGGCGAGGCGGACGTTTTCCTCCACCGATAGATTCGGAAAGAGATTGGTGAGCTGGAAGGCGCGCCCCAGGCCTGCGCGCGTCCGCATCGGCGCGGAATGCTGGGTGATGTCGGTGCCGTCGAACAGGATGCTGCCGCTCGATGCGCGGAGCTGACCGGAGATCAGGTTGAAATAAGTGGTCTTGCCGGCGCCGTTCGGGCCGACGATGGCGGTGAGCTCGCCCGGCCGGAAGCTGCAGGTGACGTTGTTGACCGCGACATGGCCGCCGAAGCGGATGGTGAGGTCGCGGGTTTCGAGGGAGAGCGTCATCGAAACTTTCGATCGGGTTTGGTTGGAAGTGTATCCGCGATCACGCTGCGCCCCCTCCCCCGCAAGCGGGGGAGGTGAAGGAAGAAAGATCAGCGCTTGTTCTTGATCGGAACGTCCATGTCCTCGATCTTCAGCTCGCGCACCGGCTCGAGCACGGCCCAGGCGACATTCGGATCGACCCTGACCTTGAAGTGATACATGCTCTGGAGCGCCTGATGGTCTTCCTTGCGGAACATCATCTTGCCCTTCGGCGTGTCGAACTCCAGGCCTTCCATGGCCGTGATCAGCTTCTCGGTGTCGGTCGACTTCGCCTTGGTGACGGCGGCCACGACAGACATCGCGGCGGCGAAACCGCCCGCGGTGAAGAAGTCCGGCGGCGCGTTGAAGCGCTTCTGGTGTTCGGCGACCAGCCAGTCGTTCACCGGGTTCTTCGGGATCGAATAGAAGTAATAGGTGGCACCTTCCATGCCGGGCAGACCCTTATAGGCGGCGAGCGCCGGCAGGATGTTGCCGCCGGTGGACAGCTCGATGCCGTAGCGCTTCGGATCCATGTCCTGGAGTTTCGCCAGCGGATTGCCGGCGCCGGCCCAGATCACCCAGATCACCTTGCGGCCCGGCTTGTCCTTTAGCGCGTCGAACAGGCGCTGGCCGACCGCGGTGAAGTCGGTGGTCGAGGTCGGGGCATATTCTTCGGCGGCGAGCGTCGCGCCGGTCTTGCCGAGCGCCTCCTTGAAGGCGGCGACGCCGTCGCGGCCGAAGGCGTAGTCCTGCGCCAGCGTCGCGACGGTGACGCCCTGCTTGCCGATCGCGACCGCGTTCGAGATCGCGTCCTGCGACGAGTTACGCGCGGTGCGGAAGATGTAGCGATTCCACTTCTCGCCGGTAATCTGGTCCGCGACCGCGGGCTCGACGATCAGGATCTTCTTGTTCTCCTCGGCGACCGGCAGGATCGCGAGTGCGGCGGCCGACGAGGTCGTGCCGATCGCGATGTCGGCCTTGTCGTCCTGATAGGCTTCCGCGAGCGCGGCCTTGGAGAGATCGGGCTTGCCCTGGTCGTCCTTGGTGATGATGACGATCTTGCGCCCGTCGAGCGTCATGGTGCCCTTGGTGGCGTATTCAAACCCCATCTGCAGGCCGGTCTCGGTCTGCTTGGCATAGGCCTCGAGCGGACCGGTCTTGCCATAGATCAGCGCGACCTTGAGATCGTCGGCCTGTGCGGAGGTGCCCGCGGCGAGGGCGAGGATGGTGGTTGCCATGACGAGTGATCGACGCACGGTGGTCCCTCCTGATGAAATGCTTTGGTCATAGCGATTTGCACAACCGTGCGGACATTGCAATTCCACCTTCCGGCGGACCACGCGACGGGCATGTGTGACATTGTCCCGGCCCGGCCGCGCCGGATCGCTTCCGCCGAGGAAATCGGCAGATGCAATTGTTGACCTCACCCCCGGAACGGGCTGCTCAGGCTTTGCAAAGTAACCAAAGGCGCGGGGTTACCGCCGGTATCCGTTCGCCCGGGAATAGCCCTGCCGGTTCTGTTGCGTCGAGCGGTTTGTGACACTGGCGCGTGCTTCGCTGGAGATCGGCGTTGCGAGCTTCAGCTCCTCCAGGAAGATCGGCCGGGAGAAATAATAGCCCTGCGCGTAGCGGATCTTGGTCGCAGCCTGCAGGTAGGCGAGCTCCTCGTAGGATTCGATGCCTTCGGCGATCACGGTCATGCCGAGCGCTTCGCTCAGGGATTCGATCGCGCGCAGGATTCCCTGGTTGCGTGGGCGCTTATGGATATCGGTAATGAAGGAGCGGTCGATCTTGATCTCGTCCGCGGTGATGTCGGCCAGCGCCGACAGTGAGGAATAGCCGGTGCCGAAATCGTCGATCGAGATGGCGACGCCGAGCTTGCGGAACATCGGCAGGATCTCGGCCTGGAAATGATTCTTGGCGACGAAGGCGTCTTCCGTAACCTCGATCATGAAGCGCTGCGGAAAGCTGGTGTCGTCGAGCGCCTGGGCAAAGCTGCGCATGAATTCGGGGTTGCCGGCCTGCTTGGCCGCGACGTTGATGCTGATGGTCGCTTCCGCACCGAACGTCTCGTTGATCAGGTCGATTGACTTGACGATCTCGGCGAGCACGAGATGGGTCAGCTCGTCGATCAGCCCGAGTTCGGTGGCAAGATTGATGAACGAGCCCGGCGCCTGGATCACGCCCTCGTCGTCGCGCAGCCGAACCAGGGCCTCGATGCCCTTCACCTCCTGCGTGCGGATGTCGACCTTGGACTGGAAGGCGCAGCAGAAGCGCTTCTCCAGGATGGCCTGCCGCAGCGACTGCTCGATTTTCATCCGCGCCAGCGCCTCGCGCTCCATGCTGGAGTCGAAGAAGGCCGCCGATCCCTTGCCGTCGTTCTTGATGCGGTACATCGCGATGTCGGCGTTCTGGCGCAGTGTCTCGAAGCTGCTTCCGTGATCGGGGTACAGGCTGATGCCGACGGAGGTTGAGGCGAACACTTCCGAATTGTCGATGAAGAACGGCGCCGTCAGCCGCTCCAGCGTCGATTGCATGAATTCGGCGACTTCCTCCTGATTCTTGATCGGCGACAGCAGCAGCAGAAATTCGTCGCCGGAGATGCGCGACAGCATGTCCGAATCGCGCAGGCCGCGTCCAAGCCGCTTTGACAGTTCGACCAGCAGGGCATCGCCCACGGTGTGACCGTAATAGTCGTTGATGTGCTTGAAATTGTCGACGTCGAGAAAGGCGAGCGCAAAGCGCTCGCCGGCGCGACCCTGCGCGAGCAGGCTGGTGGCGCGATGTTCGATCACCCGCCGCGAGGGCAGGCCGGTCAGCTCGTCGAAATAGGCCGAGCGGAACAGCTGGTCCTCGAAATTCTTCTGCTCGGTGATGTCGGAGGAGGCCGAGATCAGCAGCTCACGTCCGTCAAGGCGGATCGGACGATGGGTGGTCAGCAGCACCTGGCGTGCGGCTCCGTCGTGGAGCGCTTCCTCGGCGACCACCGCCTGACCGGAGCTCAGGGCCTGCCGGCAGGCTTTCTGGCGCGGCGCGAGATCGCGCGAGGGGCGGCTGCCGTCCATGCCGAGCTGGGCGGCCGCGACATCGTTGACCAGGAGAAGTTCGCCTTGCGCGTCCTGCACGGTCAGGCCGGCAGGCAGCATTCTAACGATTTCCTTGAGGAATCCGAGTTCGGCTTCGCTCGCGCCGGAATATTTGTTGTCGTTCATAGAAGTCATGAATCTTGTTGTTTCAGCGCGCCTTTGCAATGGGCGCGATCTTGCGCGGTTCCCTCTTAAGTTTGGTTAAGGGGCCCGGAGAATTACGGTGGTGTTTTGCGTCGATGCGACGCGCGCAGCCCATCGTCATTAACGGGGCGTCAACGCGTCCGGCGAAACCGCGAACGACGCACGCGAACGGATTTCGTTTGCGCCGTGTCTAACCGTCTTTGGGGATACGGCATTGCATGGTGCAATGAAGTCCGGTCCTGAGATAGGAGACCTCCGTCTTGCCGTCGAAGGCCGACAGCGCCGACTTCAACAGCTTGGTGCCGAAACCCGGCTCGGAGATCTTGTCGACACTCGGGCCCTCGGTTTCATCCCAGGTCACGGTCAGACGGTCGTCGCTGACGGTCCATGACACCTGCAACAACCCGCGCGGCGCGGAGAACGCGCCATATTTCCCCGCGTTGGTGGCGAGCTCGTGAAACATCAGGGACAGCGTGACCGCAAGCTTCGGCGGCAGGAACAGCCGGTCGCCGTTGAGCGTGAAGCGGACATGGCCGTAAGGGCCGAGCTCGGAGATCAGCAGGTCGCGGATGTCGCAGCCGGCCTTGTCGATCCGCGAAATCAAATCGTCGGTCGCTGCAAGCGACCGCAGCCGCGGATCGATCCGGGCCCAGATTTGCGGCTGATCGTGCAGCACCTGATGCAGCACGGCATGCACTGTCGACAGCTTGTTCTTCAGCCGGTGCTGGAGTTCGTCGACCAGCAGCTTGCGGTAGTCTTCTTCCTCGATCAGGCGCCTGGAAATCCGGCGCTGCTCGACGAGTAGCGAGCGATAGTGCTCGACGCCCCAGATGGTGAGCGCGCAGACCGCCCAATAGAGTGCCAGCAGGGCGAATCGCGCGTTATCGGCAAGCGCATCGCCAAAGTTCACGACGACGCCGAGCACACCGCCGACCAGCGCCGTGATGATGCCGATGCGGAAGCCGCCGAACGCGGCCGCAAAGAACACGGCCGGGAAATACGGCGTGAAATAGACGTCGGGCCGCACATGGGCGAGAGCCCAGCGCGCCAGCGTCGCAACCAGCAGGCAGGCGACCGCAAACGCAAGGCTGAGGCCGAGCGATGGCGGTGCCACGCCCTGCCAGCCCTTGCGGAATTCGTCGATCAGCTTCGCCATGCGCAGTCCGGTCGCGATATGCGTTCGACAATCGAGCGGTCGCCAGGAATGTTACGCATGTCGCCGGCCCCAAGCAAAGCTTGCCTTGTCGGAAGCCGGCAGGAATAGTGCCTGCTGCGGCGCCGACCGTCGCGGCGCCGTCGTCGATCGGTGTCCGCCATTTGGCGTCAAGGGGTTCGAAAACAGGGACATTCCATGGGCAGGCTGGATGGCAAGGTCGCGGTGATCACGGGCGCGACGAGCGGGATCGGGTTGCGGACTGCAGAAGTCTTCGTTGCCGAAGGTGCCAAAATTGTGATCGCGGGGCGGCGTGTACCGGAAGGCGAGGCGCTGGCGAAGCAGCTCGGGTCGAATTGCGTCTTCCGCCAGACGGATGTGACGGCGGAAGCGCAGATGCAGGCGTTGATCGCGCTCGCGATCGAAAAATTCGGCCGCATCGACTGCCTGTTCAACAATGCCGGCGGCCCGGCGCAGACTGGCGGCATCGAAGGCCTCGAGGTCGAGCGCTTCGATGCGGCGATGGCGACCCTGCTGCGCAGCGTCATGCTCGGCATGAAACACGCCGCACCCCACATGAAGAAGCAGGGATTTGGCAGCATCATCAACAATGGCAGCATCGCCGGCCGTCTCGCCGGCTTCTCGTCCTCGATGGTCTATGGTGCGGCCAAGGCGGCGGTGATCCATCTCACCAAATGCGTGGCGATGGAGCTCGGCGAATCCAATGTCCGCGTCAACTCGATCTCGCCCGGCGCCATCGCGACCGGCATTTTCGGCAAGGCGCTCGGGCTTTCGACCGATGCGGCGGAGAAGACGCCGGCGGTGATGCGCGAGATCTACAAGACCGCGCAGCCAATCCCGCGCGCCGGGCTTCCCGATGACATCGCCCATGCAGCGGTGTTCCTGGCCAGCGACGAATCCAGCTTCATCAACGGCCATGACCTCGTCATCGACGGCGCGATGACCGGCGGCCGCAACTGGAGCCAGCAGCAGCAGGGCTACGTGGCCCTGCGCAAGGCGTTCGATCAGGGGGCCGGATAGTTTTCGTCATTGCGAGGAGCGAAGCGACGAAGCAATGCAGGCTGCTTCCGCGGACGCAGTCTGGATTGCTTCGCTTCGCTCGCAATGACGACTGCAATGCTCACACCGCCTTCACCCGCACCCGCAATCCGTCGCGCGGCTTCGGGATCGGCCACATCTGCCAGTCCGGCTTGTAGCCAGGCTCCAGCGATACCTCGATGTTCTGCAAGAAGTGCCGCGCGAAGCATTTGGCCTGCATGTAGGCGAAGTGCAGGCCGAGGCACATATGCGCGCCGCCGCCGAACGGCACCCAGGCGAAGCGGTGGCGGTTGCGCTGGGCCTCCTCGGTGAAACGCAGCGGATCGAAGCGGTCCGGCTCCGGCCAGATGTCCTTCATGTGGTGCGTGTAGAGCGGATTGACGCCGATCGCGGTGCCGGCGGGAATCGAAAAACCCTTGAAGGTGAAATCGCGCATGGCGCGGCGCGGCATCGAGGGCACCGGCGGCTTGATCCGCAGCGCTTCCTTGAACGCCATCTCTGACAGCGGCATCTTTTCGAGATCGTCGAAACTGCTCGGCGCGTCAGGGGCGAGCCCCAGTGCCATGACTTCCGCGCGAAGCTTGTCCTGCCAGCCGGGATTTGCCGCGAGCTCGCCGATGAACGACGTCAGCGACGAGGTCAGCGTGTCGTGCGCCGCCATCATCAGAAAGCTCATGTGGTCGATGATGTCCTGTTCCGAGAGCAGGGCGCCGTCCTCGTGGGTTGCGCGGCAGAGCTGCGAGAACAGGTCATCGCCGCCGTGATTGCCGCGTCGCAGCGGAATCTGCTCGCGGAAATAAGCGACGATGCGCTTGCGCCCCCTGACGCCGGCCGCCATCTGCGTGCCGGGCAGCGGTCGGCGGATCGGGGCGACGGCCGCGGCGACCATATCGATGAAGGCGCGGTTGATCTCGTCGACCTCCGGCCCGATATCGGCGCCGAGAAAGGATGCGGCGGCGAGATCAAGCGTGAGCTGCTTCATCGCCGGATAAAGCTGCATCTCGCCGGGTTTCGCCTTCCACTGCGTGACGCGGGCGGCGATGCCGCGGTCGAGATCGCTCAGATACGACTTCATCGGGCCGGACTTGAACGCGACCGACAGCGCCTTGCGATGCAGCCGGTGCTCCTCGAAATCCAGCAGCATCAATCCGCGCGGGAACAACAGGCCGAGCACCTTGTTCCAGCCATGGGTCGAGGAGAACAGCTTTTGCTGGTCGAACAGCACGAGCTCGTTGGCCTCGGGGCCGAGCAGCACGACATTGGTCTCGCCGAAGAAATGCGTGCGATAGACCAGGCCGTATTTGGCGCCGTTCGACTCGATGTGCCCCTTGGGGTCGGCGAGGACCTGAAAGGTCTTGCCGATGATCGGCCAGCCTTCGTCGCCGGGGATATGTGTCAGCTCGTTGCGCTTGGGCGGAGTGAAGCCGAGCGCAGGGGCGGCCACATTCTGCATCGACATGACGATTGCTCCGGTTGGCTGGACCCGGCCAACATAGCACAATTCGGTGACGATGATTCCGCGCTTACCGCTTCGCCGCTTCCTTCTGCAAATCCGGGGCATTGACGGCCGGAATCGCAACGCGGCCCGCGCCGGTCACCTTCAAAGCCTCGGCGGCCTTCTCGTTTTCCATGATCTTGGCCATCACGGCCTGTCCCGCACGCTCGAAGATCGCGCGGTTCTCGATCACGAATTTTTGCGACTTGCGCAAGCCGTCGATGTAGCCGTTGATCTCGGGCACGACATAGCGCGCGACAAGGTCCCAGCTCCGGCGCGTGTTCTCCGGGTTGGCCCAGTCGTGCACGAAGCCGATGACGGCGCCGACGCCGCTGGAGACCTGCATCACGTTCTTGATCATCTTGACGAGATCGTCGGGCGTGCCGATGACGGAGGCCGCGCCATCGACGAACGCGGTCTTGTCCACGGCCTCGTCGGGTGAGGCGAACGCCGTCAGACCCGGCCGCTGCAGCGTGCCGACATTATATTCGTTGTGCCAGCGCATCAGCCCGGCGCCGGCCTCGCGACGCGCCTGCTCGCGGGTCTCGGCGATGTGCCAGGTCAGCAGCACGCGCCAGTTCGCACGATCGACCTTGGTGCCGTGCTTTTTCGCCGCGTCCTCGGCGAACTGCCATTGCTGCTGCAGCGACATCAGCCCCTGCGTCGTCATCGAACCCAGCGAGATGATGCCGATGCCATATTTGCCGGCGAGCGTCATGCCGGAGGGCGAGATCTGCGAGGCCACCACAAACGGCATCTCTTCCTGCAGCGGCAGGAGCTGCAGCGCGGCGTCGTTCATGGTGAACCAGTCGCTCTTCGCGGTGACGCGCTCGCCATTGAAGAGGCGGCGGATCACGCCGATCGCCTCGTCCTGGCGGTCGCGCTGCGTCATCGGATCGATGCCGAGCGTATGCGCGTCGGAGGCGAGCGCGCCGGGGCCGGAGCCGAAGATGGCGCGGCCGCCGGTCATGTGGTCGAGCTGCACCATGCGCTGCGCGACGTTGTAGGGATGGTGGTAGGGCAGCGACACCACGCCGGTGCCGAGTTTGATCCGCTTGGTGCGCTCGCCGGCCGCAGCCAGGAACATCTCCGGCGAGGCGATCATCTCCCAGCCGGAGGAATGATGCTCGCCGCACCAGAACTCGTCATAGCCGAGTGCATCGAGCTGCTCGACCAGATCGAGATCGCGCCGGAACTGGAGCATCGGATGCTCCCCGATCGGATGATGCGGGGCAAGGAAGGCTCCGAACTTCAGGCGCGCCATGGCGTTCTCTCCAGCTTACATTTTTTGTTTGTTTGTGGCGCGAAGCTACGTGCTGGAGGCAGCGAACGCAATCGCGCGATGTCCCGCACGGCGGAATGCAGCCATGCATGTGTCGTCTCCCTCTCGCGGGCACGCGGAGAGAGGCGGAGCGCGCGAGGATCCTACCTTCGAGGTAATCGCGGCGCCGCATTGGGCCTGCGATGATCGGCAAGGACATCCGAAGGGTCGCGCGCCGATGCACCAAACCGTCACAAAGCAGGTCGATACGTCCCGTCGCTGGTGGGTGCTGGCGATCGTCGTGGCCGCCCAGTTCATGTTCGGCGTCGATGCCTTCGTGGTCAACGTCGCCATTCCGACCATCGCGGTCGAGTTGAAGGCGTCGCCGGCGCAGATCGAATCCGTCATCGCGATCTACCTGATCGCCTATGCCACGCTGGTCGTCACCGGCGGCCGGCTTGGCGACATTCACGGCACCAGGAACGTGTTCCTGGCTGGCCTGCTCGGCTTCACCCTGACGTCGCTGTGGTGCGGACTAGCGCGATCCGGTGCGGAGTTGATCGTGGCGCGGTTGACGCAGGGTGCCTCCGCCGCGCTGATGGTGCCGCAGGTGCTGGCAACGCTGCATCTCCTGTTCACCGATGAACAGCGCAGCCGCGCCTTCGCCATCTACGGCATCGTGCTGGGGCTCGCGGGTGCCGCGGGCTTTCTGCTCGGCGGTCTCCTGGTCACGATTGATCTCGCCGGCACCGGCTGGCGCTCGGTGTTCTTCGTCAATGTGCCGTGCGGTCTCGTCATCGCGGTGGCGGCTTGGCGCATCATGCCCTCAGTGCCGCACCGCGCCGGCACGCGGCTGGATATCACGGGCAGCATCGTCCTGTTTGCCGGATTGCTGTGCATGATCGGTCCGCTGCTGCTCGGTCACGATGTCGGCTGGGCACCGTGGTTGTGGCTGGTGATGGCGATCGGCGCCGTGATCCTCCTGGCGTTCCCGAAACTGGAGCATGCGGTGGCACGCGCCGGCGGCATGCCGCTGATTGATCTCTCCCTGCTGGCGGACGCCGCTTTCCTGCGCGGTCTCGGCGCCGCGTTCTTTTTCTTCTTCGCCAATCTCTCGTTCTATCTGGTCATGACGCTGTTCATGCAGCGAGGGCTGAAAATCCCGCCGCTCGCGGCCGGCATAGCCTTCATTCCGCTCGCGCTCGCTTTCGTCGTGGCCTCGCGCCATAGCGGCGCACGGGCGCGCCATCGCGGCACCAGGGTCTTGATCGAAGGTTGCGCGCTTCAGATCGCGGGCCTCGCGGCGCTTGCGCTTGTCGCGTTCTCTGTCGATGCGCCGTCCGCGCTCCTGCTCGCGCTCACCATGATCGTGTTCGGCTACGGTCAGGGGCTGGTGATGGCGCCGCTCTCCGGCGCGGTGCTCTCGACGGTGAAGCCCGTGGCCGCAGGTTCTGCCTCCGGCATTTACGGCACCACGGCGCAGATTGGAAATGCGGCCGGAGTGGCCGCAATCGGCGCGGTGTTCTTCGCCGTCGAAGCCGTGCAATCAGCGCGCGCAGGATTTCTCGTCTCGCTCGCGCTGTTTGTGACGTTAATCATGATCTGCGCCGCATTCCTGGCGTGGATGCGCCGTGTATCTGCACGAAGTTGAGGCATTGCGGTTAATACGTGCGGATTTCTGCAGGTTTTCCTGCGATTTACTCGTCATTGACAGCACACGGTCTTTTTATTTTGCGCTGCAGCAACTATTTGGTTTGGGTGGACGTTGGGACGTCGCCTGCCAGGAGCTGCCGTGTCGTTAACCAGAAATGTCGACCTCTTGAGACGTCTGCCAAAGCTGGACGGATTGCGCTTCGCCGAGTTTGGCCGGAGCGCCGATGCCTCGAGTCCGTTGCAAGAGGTTACGGGCTTCGGTGACAATCCCGGCAATCTGCGCCTGTTCGCGTTCGTGCCGCCGCAACTGCAGAAGCCGCGCGCGCTCGTCGTCGTGCTGCACGGCTGCGGCCAGACGGCGGCAAGCTACGATCTCGGTGCCGGATGGTCGACGCTCGCCGAGCACTACGGCTTCGCGCTGTTGATGCCCGAGCAGCAGCGCGTCAACAACAGCAACACCTGCTTCAACTGGTTCAATCCGGAAGACACGGCACGGGACAGCGGCGAGGCGTGCTCGATTCGCGAGATGATCGCGCACATGATCGAAACGCATCGCGTCGATCCCAAGCGCATCTTCATCACGGGCCTGTCGGCCGGCGGCGGCATGACATCGGTGATGCTCGCGACCTACCCTGAAGTCTTCGCGGCCGGGGCGGTCATCGCGGGACTTCCCTACGGCATTGCGACGAATCTGCGCGAGGCGCTCGACGGCATGTTTCATTCCCCGGAGCGGCCGGCGCGCGAACTTGGCGATCTGGTGCGGCGGGCCTCGAATCATCGCGGGCCCTGGCCCAGGATCTCGGTGTGGCACGGCAGCGCCGATCGCACCGTCAATCCCGGCAATGCCAACGAGATCGTCAAGCAATGGCTCGACCTGCACGATCTGCCTGACGCGCCGATGGCAGAAACCAACATCGACGGCTATCCGCGCCAGGCCTGGTGGAACAAGGACGGCGAGACTCTCGTCGAATCCTACGCCATCACCGACATGGCCCACGGCACGCCGCTCGGCCTTGCCGACAACGACCAGCGCTATGGCGTGGAAGGCGCGTTCCTGATCGAGGCCGGCATCTCCTCGTCCTATCACATCGCCAAATTCTTCGGCCTCACCGGCTGGATTCCCGACGCGGCGAAGAAGGCCGAACCAAAGCCGACGCCGGCCCGCTCGCCCGCGCCGCATCTGGCACGCTCGATCCGCGCCGCGGTCGCCGAAGAGACGGCCGAGTCGAAGCGCGAGGAGGCCCGCGGCTTCGATCTCGGCCAGATCATCACGCGCGCGCTCACGGCCGCGGGATTGATGAAGTAACTCAGGCCGTCGCGCCGATAAGGCAAGAGTTTTGTGCCCGTCGTCGCTGCGATCCGCGAATGGGGCGACCGCAACCTGAACCAGCCCGCGGCGTTCGCAGACGCCGCGGAATAGAGCATGATCCGGAAAAGTGTGAAGCGGTTTTCCGAACAGATCATGCTCAAACAAAAGCTACATCTCGCCGGTGATGAACGGATTGGTCATCCGCTCCTGGCCGATGCTCGAGCCGGCGCCGTGGCCGCAGATGAAGCCGACATCGTCGCCAAGCGGCAGCAGCTTGGTCTTGATCGAGTCGATCAGGGTCGCGTGACTGCCGCCGGGCAGATCGGTGCGACCGACCGAGCCCGCGAACAGGACGTCGCCGACATGGGCGAAGCGCAGATCCTTGTTGAAGAACACCACGCTGCCGGGCGAGTGGCCGGGGCAATGATAGATCTCGAACTGGAGATCGCCGATCGCCACGCTGTCGCCTTCGTCGAGCCAGCGGTCCGGTTCGAAATTGCGCACCCCCGTCATGCCGAACCGCGCGCCGCTCTCGACCACGTTGTCGAGCAGGAATTTGTCCGCGACATGCGGGCCCTCGATCGGCACCTTCAGCGCGTCGCGCAGTTCAGCCGCGCCGCCGACATGGTCGATATGGCCGTGAGTCAGCCAGATCTTCTCCACGGTGACGCCGGTCTGTTTGATGGCGTCGAGGATCTTCGGCACGTCGCCGCCGGGATCGATCACCACGGCCTTCTTGGAAGGCTCGTCCCAGATGATAGTGCAATTCTGCTCGAACAGCGTCACGGGGACGATGATCGCGCCCGCTTTCGCGCCTGCCTCGGCTTGTGTCTCGTTTTGCTCTGTCATGGTGTCACAATGCCGATTTTTGCCATGCCGCCAAGCAAAAGATTTGTCCCCGGGGCACGGGAACAGCCGCGGACATCGTCACACGGCGGTCTCAATTCGCCTGCTGTTTTGAACCGGGGCGCTCCTTCCGCGTTCTCCCGCGCGAGAAGCAGTTTTTGGATGGATTTCCCGCATGACTCAGGGCGGCAGCAATTGGTGGCGCGACGGCATCTTCTATCAGGTCTACCCGCGCTCCTTTCAGGATTCAAACAGTGACGGTGTCGGCGATCTCGCCGGCATTTTGCAGCGGCTGCCCTATGTGAAATCGCTCGGCGTCGACGCGATCTGGCTGTCGCCGATTTTCCCCTCGCCAATGGCCGATTTCGGTTACGACATCTCCGACTACACCGGCATCGAGCCTCTGTTCGGCACGATGGTGGATTTCGATGCGCTTCTTGCCGCCGCGCATGACAACGGCCTCAAGCTGATCCTCGACCTCGTGCCGAACCACACCTCGGACCAGCATCCCTGGTTCGTGGAGAGCCGTTCCTCACGGGACAATCCCAAACGTGACTGGTACATCTGGCGCGACCCGGGCGAGGGTGGCGGCGTGCCGAACAATTGGCTGTCCGAGTTCGGCGGCAGCGCGTGGCAGTTCGACGAGACCACCGGTCAATACTACTATCACGCCTTCCTCGCTCAACAGCCGGATCTCAACTGGCGCAATCCCGATGTCCGCGCCGCGATCTACGACGTGATGCGGTTCTGGCTGGAGAAGGGCGTCGACGGCTTTCGTGTCGACGTGATCTGGCATCTGATCAAGGACGCCGAGTTCCGCGACAACCCGCCCAATCCGCATTATGTCGAGAGCCGGCCGCCGAACGAAAAGATCCTCACGCAATATTCCACCGACCAGCCCGAGGTGCACGACGTCATCGCCGAGATGCGCCGCGTCACGGATGCCTATGATGCCCGCGTCCTGATCGGCGAGATCTATCTGCCGCTGCATCGCCTGATGGCCTATTACGGCAACGACCTCACCGGCGCGCAGATGCCGTTCAATTTCGCGCTGCTCTCGACCTTCTGGAGCGCGCGCTCGATCGAGAAAATCGTCGAGGACTACGAGAAGGCGCTGCCGAAGGGCGCCTGGCCGAACTGGGTGCTCGGCAACCACGATCGCCCACGCGTCGCAAGCCGCGTCGGGCCGGAGCAGGCCCGCATCGCCGCCATGCTGCTGCTGACGCTGCGCGGCACGCCGACGCTGTATTACGGCGACGAGATTGGCATGCATCAGCTCGCGATCGCGCCTGAGGACGTGCGCGACCCCTTCGAGAAGAACGTGCCCGGCATTGGTGTCGGCCGCGACGGCTGCCGCACGCCGATGCAGTGGGATTCGTCCAACTTCGCCGGTTTCTCGGAGGTCAGGCCATGGCTGCCGCTGCCGGAGGATCACATCCGCAACAATGTCGTCGATCTCGAGGCCGATTCACGTTCGATCCTGACGCTCTACAAGCGCCTGATCGCGTTGCGAAAGGGGTGTCCGCCGCTGGTCGCGGGCGACTATCATCCGGTCTCGGCCCAAGGCGATCTCCTGGTCTATCGCCGCGAGGCCGAGGGCAGGGCGGTGATCGTGGTGCTCAATCTCGGCCCCGAGCCGATCGCGGTCACCACCAGCGCGATCAAGTTCGGCAGCGAGGTTCTGCTGTCGACATTCCTGGATCGCGAGGGGGAGCGGCTCGAAGGCGTGCTGGATTTGCGCGGCAATGAGGGCGTGATCATCACGCCGCCCTGACCGTCGTCCTGGACAAGCGAAGCGCAGATCCAGGACCCATTACCCCAGGAGTAGTTTGGCGAAGATCGTGGTTATCACTTCGTACGACAATCACCTATTGGGGTAATGGGTCCTGGCTTTCGCCAGGACGACAACGGAGTGTGTGGTCGCACCTCCTATCCCGGATGCTTGTTACGCCGCAACGTCTTGTCGATATCACTCCTCTTCAACAGATAATCCAATCCACCGACGCGATACCAGCGATACCCATAAGGCTCCAGCACGACGCGATGCTGGCCGCGCTCGTCGGCGTGGCTGTGGTCCTCCGCGAGCAGATTGATGAGGTGCGCGCCGGCCTCGCCCGGCAGCCCCACCGAGAACGCAGTCTCGCGCGGCTTCTCGTCGAGATTATGCACGAACAGCACGGAATTGTTGCGCCAGTCGTAGCGCATGATGAACACGGCGGGATCGCGCGTCGCGATGATCGAAAAATCGCCCCAGCCGATCTCCGGCACCTCCTTGCGCATCCGGACGATGCGCTCGGTCCAGTTCAGCATCGAGTTGGGATCGCGCCGCTGCTTGGCGACGTTGACGTGCGGATAGCCGTACGGTCCTTCGTCGATGACGGGCAAGGCCGGCTTGTCGCTGGTGGTGAAGCCGCCATGCGGCTCGGTCGACCATTGCATCGGCGTGCGCGCGCAATTGCGTTCCGGCAGCGACAGATCATCGCCCATCGCGATCTCGTCGCCATAGCGGATCACCGGCGTCCCCGGCAGCGTGCACATCAAGCTGTAGGCGAGCTCGAGCCGCCTGCGGTCGCCACCCAGCATCGGAGCCAGGCGACGGCGAATGCCGCGGTCGTAGAGCTGCATGTCCTTGTCGGGACCGAAGCTTTTGAACACGGTGTCGCGCTGCGCCGGGGTCAATCGCCCGAGATCGAGCTCGTCATGATTGCGCAGGAACAGGCCCCATTGCGCCGAGGCGGGCCGCGGCCTGGTCGCCTTCAGCGCTTTCCCCAGCGGGCGGGAATCGGACGAGGCCAGCGCATAGAACAGATGCTGGTTGACCTGGAAATTGAACATCATATGCATGCGGTCGGCATCGCGGCCGAAATATTCCATGTCCGTCTTTGGCAGCACGTTAGCCTCGGCGAGGATGATGGCATCGCCCTGCCGCCATTGCAGGAATTCACGAAACGTCCGCAGCATGTCGTACTGCTCGGCCGGTTTCTTCACCTTGGCGCCTTTGGTCGCGATGACGAAAGGCACGGCATCCATGCGAAAACCCGAGACCCCGAGCTGGATCCAGAAGCCCATGATCTTCAAGATCTCGGTCTGCACACGTGGGTTCGAGGTGTTGAGATCGGGCTGGAAATCGTAGAAGCGGTGGAAGTACCAGGCGCCGGCTTCCTTGTCGCGCGTCCAGGTCGATTTCTGCACGCCGGGAAACACCATGCCCTGATTGGCGTTGGCCGGCTTCTTGTCGGACCAGACATACCAGTCGCGATAGGGCGAATTCCTGTCGCTCCGCGCCGCCTTGAACCAGGGATGCTGGTCGGAGGTGTGGTTGACGACGAGATCGATGATGACGCGAATGCCGCGCTGTTTGCAGCCATGGGTGAACTCGACGAAATCGCCGAGCGTGCCGTAGCGGGCATCGACACTGTAGTAGTCGGCGACATCGTAGCCATCGTCGCGGCCGGGCGAGGTCTGGAACGGCATCAGCCAGATCGTGGTGATGCCGAGGCCGTGCAGATAATCGAGCCGGCGCAACAGGCCCTTGAAATCGCCGATGCCATCGCCGTTGGCGTCCATATAGGTGCCGACGGACAGGCAATAGATGATGGCGTTCTTGTACCAGAGATCGTCGATCATGCGCGCGCAGCCTCGGTGGTTCCGCCGAGGTGCGGCGGCTGCGTGATAAGTGTTAAGAGCGAGAGCGGTTCCGTACTCCGCCGTCGTCCTGGACAAGCGAAGCGCAGATCCAGGACCCATTGCCACAGGCCAAAATTTGACGAGGACTGGTGGTTATCAGCTCGTGCACCAACGAACTCTTGGGGTAATGGGTCCTGGCTTTCGCCAGGACGACGACGGAGGAATCGGTTATCCTCTCCCCATGGACAATCCCGCCCGCATTGCCCTCGTGCCACCACCCGACCGCCGTCAATCCGAGAGGGCGCTGGCGATCGCGCGCGGCACGGCGCGGTTGCTGCGCTCGCTCGGCTTCACCTGCATCAGCGAATTGCCGCTGCCCTCGGGGCGGCGCGCCGATCTCGTCGCGCTGAACGAGCGCGGCGAGATCTGGATCGTCGAGATCAAATCGTCGGTGGAGGATTTGCGCGCCGATCAGAAATGGCACGAATACCGGGCGCATTGCGACCGGCTGTTCTTCGCCTTCACGCAGGACCTGCCTTGCGAGATCTTTCCGCAAGACACCGGCCTGATCATCGCGGATGCCTATGGTGCGCACCTGCAGTGCGAGGCGCCCGAGCACAAGCTCGCCGCGGCCACGCGCAAGCAGATGACGGTGCGATTTGGCATGGCTGCGGCGTTGCGGATCAACCGGCTGGTCGATCCGCAGGGGCATGCGGAGTTTTGGGAGTAGCGGCGCCGCGCGCGGGATGTCGTAGGGTGGGCAAAGCGTAGCGTGCCCACCATCCAGGTCAAAGATTGAAGCAGGCACGGTGGGCACGGCGCTTTGCGCCTTTGCCCACCCTACGACACCGTTATCGCGGCGCGCGCTTCGCCAGAATGCGCTGCAGCGTGCGCCGGTGCATGTTGAGGCGCCGTGCCGTCTCGGAGACGTTGCGGTTGCACATCTCGTAGATGCGCTGGATGTGTTCCCAGCGCACGCGGTCGGCCGACATCGGGTTCGCCGGCAATTCGGACTTGTCCGAGCCGGTCGACAGCAGCGCTGCGACGACGTCGTCGGCGTCCGCGGGCTTTGAGAGATAATCGACCGCGCCCATCTTCACCGCGGTGACGGCGGTGGCGATGTTGCCATAGCCGGTCAGCACGATTGCGCGGGCGTCGGGGCGCTTCTTCTTCAGCGCCGAGACCACGTCGAGACCGTTGCCGTCACCGAGCCGGAGATCGACCACGGCAAATGCCGGCGCCGCCTTGCCGATCTGCGCCAGGCCGTCCGAGACGGTGTCGCATGACGTCACCGCAAAACCGCGCGTTTCCATGGCGCGCGACAGCCGCTCCAGGAACGGCTTGTCGTCCTCCACGATCAGAAGCGAGCGGTCGGTCTGTTCGTTCAGTTCGGCGATGGCGTTCAAGGTGTCGTCCTCTCTCCAGCGCGTCTACATATGGCGGCGCAATCGGGCGGTGCCAAGGGCGCCAATAGTCGATCGACCCCGTCGTGCGACGCAAGGTCGCGGCCTATCCTATTGTTTCTTCGAAGGTCTCGATAGCCTCAAAACGCTCTCTCGGCCACGTGATCTGGACCACTGCGCCGTGGTCGGGAAAGGTTCGGTTGGTAAACGAGACCTTGGCGCCGGTGCGCTCCAGCAAGGTGCGCGCGATGAACACGCCGAGCCCGAGGCCGCCGCCTTCGTCCTGGTTGCGCCGCCGCGACAAATAGGGCTCGCCGATCCGGTTCAGGATGTCAGGCGGAATGCCGGGACCGTCATCGGAGATCACGAGCTCGATCGTGTCCTTGTTCCACCACGCATTTACTTCAACAGTGGTGCGGGCAAAATCGACCGCGTTCTCGACGATGTTGCCGACGCCGTAGAGGATCGCCGGATTGCGCGAGCCGACCGGCTCGGCCACGATGGCGACGGCGATGCGCACCTTGATATCGACGCCGAAATCGCGGTGCGGCGCCACCACCTCCTCGATCAGCTCCGACAGTTTCATGCGGTCGAACGGCGCGCCGGTGGAGGAGAGCTGGGTGATCTTGCTCAATATGTCGCGGCAACGCTGCGTCTGCTCGCGCAGGGTCTTCAGGTCGGCGGCAAAGTTCGGTTCCTTCACCGTCTTCTCGAGCTCGCGCGAGATCAGGAAGATCGTCGCGAGCGGCGTGCCGAGCTCGTGCGCCGCGGCCGCCGCCAGGCCGTCGAGCTGGGTCAGATGCTGCTCGCGCGTCAGCACGAGCTCGGTCGCGGCCAGTGCGTCGGCGAGCTTGCGCGCCTCCTCGGTGACCTGGAACGAGTAGAGGCTGGTGACGCCGATCGCGAGCGCGATCGAGAGCCAGACGCCGACGAGATAGATCGGCGGCAGCACCAGCGGATCGTCGGAATCCCAAGGCAGTGGCAGATGGAAGAAAAACAGGACCGAGGCGCAGGCGACAGCCAGCACGCCGAGGCCGAAGGTGAAGCGGGCCGGCAGCGCGGTCGCCGAGATCAGCACGGGCGCGAGGAACAGGAACGAGAACGGGTTCTGGAGTCCGCCGGTGAAGAACAGGAGACCCGCCAGCTCCACGATGTTGAGCGCGAGCAGTCCGGCCGCCTGCATCGGCTCCAGCCGCTGCAGCGGATTGGACACGGTCTGGAGTGCCAGATTGAGCGCCGCCGACAGGGCGATGATGCTGACGCAGGGGACGATCTCGACGTTGAATTCCAGCCCCTGCGCCACGATGAAGATCGCGGCGAGCTGGCCCAGCACCGCGAGCCAGCGCAGCCGCAGGATCGTATCCAGGCGGATATGCCGCTGCGCGGGGCGAAAGTCGGAAGCGGCAAGTTCGGTCATTTCGGCCAAGGGGGCGGTGCCTTCTCGATCACAAGCGCGCGGCTCACGGAACCACCGGATTACAAGCCTTGCGCTCTCCGCTGCAATAGCAGAAGAACGCCCAGCATGACCGAGAATGACCAGGGTTCAAGCTGGCCGACTGTCGCGGATCGCAGCCTCTCCGCGGCCATCGCGGTCGATCACCTCGTCAAGGTCTACAAGCAGACCCGCGCCGTCGACGACATCTCCTTTTCGCTTCCGCGCGGCAGCATCACCGGGCTGCTGGGCGGCAACGGCGCAGGCAAGACCACGACCATCGCGACGATCATGGGCCTCGTGCTGCCGACCTTCGGCCGCGTGCAGGTGCTCGGGCATCGGATGCCGGAGGACAGCGCTTCCGTGCTGGGACGGATGAATTTCGAGAGCCCCTATGTCGACATGCCGATGCGGCTCACGGTGCGTCAGAACCTCACCGTGTTCGGCAAGCTCTATGCGGTGAAGAACCTCTCCGACCGCATCGCTGAGCTGGCCTGCGATCTCGATCTCACCGAGTTCATCGACCGCGCCAACGGCAAGCTCTCCGCAGGACAAAAGACGCGCGTTGCGCTTGCCAAGGCGCTGATCAACCAGCCCGAGCTGCTGCTGCTGGACGAGCCGACCGCCTCGCTGGATCCCGACACCGCCGACTGGGTCCGGGGTCATCTGGAGCGTTATCGCAAGGCGAACAACGCCACCATCTTGCTGGCCTCGCACAACATGCTCGAAGTCGAGCGGCTCTGCGACCGCGTCATCATCATGAAGCGCGGCCGTATCGAGGACGACGATACGCCCGAAGCCATCATGGCGCGCTACAACCGCACCACGCTGGAAGAGGTGTTTCTGGACGTCGCGCGCGGAAGGGTGAACGGCGCACAGGAGGCGGCACGATGAGAAGGCCGTATGTTGCGAACGTAGCCCGGGTGAGCGAAGCGATACCCGGGAACGCCGCCAGCAAGGTCCCGGATGTCGCTTCGCTCATCCGGGCTACGGGAGTGCGCGATGAGTGAGGCCTCCCTCCACCGCGGCATCTCCCTCCATCGCATCGGCGCGATGATCCTGCGCTATTGGTACCTCCTGCTGTCGTCCTGGCCGCGGCTGCTCGAGCTGCTCTACTGGCCGGCGCTGCAGGTCATCACCTGGGGCTTTCTTCAGCTTTATATCGCGCAGAATGCAAACTTCTTCGCACGTGCCGGCGGCACCCTGATCGGCGCCGTCATCCTCTGGGACATCCTGTTTCGCGGGCAGCTTGGCTTTTCGATCTCGTTTCTGGAAGAGATGTGGGCGCGCAACCTCGGCAATCTCATGATGAGCCCGTTGAAGCCGATCGAATTTCTGCTGTCGCTGATGATCATGAGCCTGATCAGGCTCGCGATCGGCGTCATCCCGATGACGCTGCTTGCGCTGTTCCTGTTTCACTTCAACGTTTATGCGCTCGGTGTGCCGCTGATCGCGTTCTTCTGCAACCTGATCTTCACGAGCTGGTCGGTCGGCATCTTCGTCTCCGGCCTGGTGCTGCGAAACGGTCTCGGTGCCGAGAGCATCGTCTGGACCTTGATGTTCGGCATCATGCCGCTCGCCTGCGTCTACTATCCCGTCAGCGTGCTGCCGGTCTGGCTGCAGTATATTGCCTGGACGCTGCCGCCGACCTACGTGTTCGAAGGAATGCGCGCGCTGCTGATCGAAAACACCTTCAGGACCGATCTGATGCTGAGCGCGTTGGCCATCAATGCGGTGCTGTTGATTGCATCTTTTGGGGCATTCCTTGCCCTTTTGCGCAGCGCCAGGATGCAGGGCTCGCTGCTGTCAGGCGGCGAATAACGTAACTTTCTCGTGGATTCAGCCCGGTTTGGGCGACTGGGCCACGTAAATGTACGGAACCATGCATTGACGCAATATTACGCATTCGGCAGTATGCTGCGATGCGAAGAGGAATATAGCGATGCCGATTGGCGAGTTTGGCGGCGCGCCACCCCTGGTGGCCGAAGGCAGTCCGGTCCTGACGACGCCGATGTACTGGATGTACGAGATGGGGCAAGCCTCTCTCAATCCGGCGCGTGCGATCACGGACGCGACCAAGCTGCTGTTTCAGAATCCCCTCAATCCATGGGCACGCACCGAGGTCGGCAAGTCGGTTGCCGCGGCCTGCGAATTGTTCGAACGCACCACGCGCCGTTACGGCAAGCCGGAATGGGGCCTCAACGACACCGAGGTCAACGGCATCCGCGTTCCCGTCGAGGTCCGCTCGGTCTGGGAAAAGCCGTTCTGCCGCCTGCTCTACTTCGATCGCAAGTTCACCCGTCCGCTGCGCAGCCCGCAGCCGCGCGTGCTGATCGTAGCGCCGATGTCCGGCCATTACGCGACGCTGCTCCGCGGTACGGTCGAGGCTTTCCTGCCGGGGCATGAGGTCTACATCACCGATTGGGCCGATGCCCGCATGGTGCCGCTCAGCGACGGCCGTTTCGATCTCGACGACTACATCGACTACGTCATCGAGATGCTGCATGTCCTCGGCGGCAACACGCATGTGCTGGCGGTGTGCCAGCCCTCGGTTCCCGTTGTCGCTGCTGTTTCGATCATGGAAGCGCTGCGTGATCCCTTCGTGCCGACCTCGATGACGCTGATGGGCGGCCCGATCGACACCCGGCGCAATCCGACCGCGGTGAACAACCTCGCCCAGGAGCGCGGTATCGACTGGTTCCGCAACCACGTCATCACCAAGGTGCCGTTCCCGCATCCGGGCATGATGCGCGACGTCTATCCGGGATTCCTGCAGCTCAACGGCTTCATCAGCATGAATCTCGACCGGCATATGGATGCCCACAAGCAGCTGTTCGCCAATCTGGTGAAGGGCGACGGCGACCTCGTCGACAAGCATCGCGACTTCTACGACGAATATCTCGCGGTGATGGATCTCTCCGCCGAGTATTACCTGCAGACCGTCGACACCGTGTTCGTGAAGCATTCGCTGCCGAAGGGCGAGATGACCCATCGTGGAACACGCGTCGATCCCTCCAAGGTCACGCGCGTCGCGTTGATGACGGTCGAAGGCGAGAACGACGACATCTCCGGCATCGGTCAGACCGAAGCAACGCACACATTGTGCAGCTCGATTCCCGATCACCGCCGCGTTCATTACGTCCAGAAGGGCGTCGGACATTACGGCGTGTTCAATGGCTCGCGCTTCAAATCGGAAATCGTGCCGCGCATCCATGACTTCATGGTCTCGGCGGCGAATCCGAGCTCATTGCAGGCACTCGCGGCCGAATAATCGCGTATTTCGGCTTTCCCGCTGAAAATCGACGCCCTGTCGGAGGCTCCGACAGGGGCGAGTTCCCGCCAGATTCGCGGTATTTAGGTAGCTTTGTAGGAGTGAGTCCAACCTCACCCCTTGGGGGTGCCGCATGCGCCTGACGGGGGCGAAAAAAGCCGGTTCCAACCCCAGTCTGTAGGGTCTCCCGGACGCCAGACCCCTGTATATTGGGCAAATGATTTGTTTTTGCGCCGAGCGCTTTCCCTGGCGGCGGTTATGGCAGAATCCGGGCGCCCTCCTGCCCCCCGGACTGACAGACATGGCCACTCGCGCACTCCTCTATCGGCGGCCCCACGAGCCGAAGACCCTCCTGATCACCCACGGATCGCAATATTTTGCGATTCGACTGCGCCGGCATCGCCGCGCGCGCCGTTACACGCTCAGAATTCATCCGAGCGATCGCGAAGCCATCCTCACCATGCCGCCGCGCGGCACGCTCGCCGAAGCAAAAGACTTCGCGCAGCGCCACGGCGCATGGATCGCGGCACGTCTCGGCCGTTTGCCGAAGGCCGCACCGTTTCAGCCTGGCACAGTGATACCGCTTCGCGGCGTTTCTCATCGCATCGTTCATCGCGCCGGCACGCGCGGTACGGTGTGGACGGAAGTGCGCGATAGCGGTGAACGCATTCTCTGCGTCGCCGGTGGCGTCGAGCATGCGGACCGTCGCATCAGCGACTTCCTCAAGCGCGAGGCTCGCCGCGACCTTCAGCGTGCCGCGGAATCCTATGCCGGCGAGCTCGGCGTCAAGGTCAAGCGGCTCTCGATCCGCGATCAATCGAGCCGCTGGGGCTCCTGCACCTCGGCCGGGTCGCTGTCGTTCTCCTGGCGCCTGATCCTCGCGCCGCCCTACGTGCTCGACTATCTCGCCGCGCACGAGGTCGCCCATCTCGTCGAGATGAACCACTCGGCGCGGTTCTGGCGCGTCTGCGGCAAGGTCTGCCCGTCGATGGAGCGCGCCAAGAAGTGGCTCGATACGTATGGGAACGATTTGCACCGGTACGGGGTCGAGGATTAGGTCCTCGCTGCCAGCCTCCATCTGCCGCTGTCATCGCCCGGCTCGACCGGGCGATCCAGTATTCCGAGGCGGTTGTTGTTGAACCGAGAGGCCACGGCGTACTGGATTCCCGCGTTCGCGGGAATGACAGTTGAGAATGCGGCGAGGTCCGCGCGAACTCAATTCATCCCTCTGCTCAGGCGCTGACATCCGCGCTTGTCCCCGGCTGCGTGCGCGAGGCGAGATAGGATGACTGCAATTGCGCGGCCGCCTTCTGGCCCTCGGCCAGCATCGCCTGGAAGGCCGCATCGAGTTGATCGCGGCTATAGGTTGCGGAGCTGCTTTCACGCGGGGTCCATTGCGATTGCGTGATCGCGGTGGAAGCTTTTTCAACGGTGCCACCGAGCCGCTCGGCATAGCTATCGGCCCGCCACTGCGCCAGATCCGGTCCACTCAGACCGGGTGGATCCTCCAGCTTGCCGATCTTTGCAGCCGCCTCGTTGGTCATCGTCGAGGACCCGCCATTGTACAGGGTGGCGACCACCTTGCCGTCGACCTTCACCTGAGCATAGGTATTCTCCGGTGCACCGTCCGAGACGGCCGATTGAGTCGCGCTCGTATCATGGGTCATCAGCCAGTTCGTTGCCATGAGGTCGCGCAGGTGAGGATTGTCCGCCGCGGATATCGACTTGGCGCCTGTCAGGGGCTTGACCTGCGAGACGTCGATCCGAAAGCCGTCGGTCGCAGCATCAGTCGCATCCGGTCCCGCCGGCTGAAGACTCGATGTCCTATTCGAAGCGGACGTTGATGCGGGCCGCAGATGAGGCAACGCCGCGCTGGATACACCTGACATGATGGAACGCTCTCCGATACTTGCTCAACCTATGAGAGCAAATCCCGGGCCGCCGCCCCGAGCTTGAAGAGACTGGTTTTTTTGCGTTCCGGGAGCTGCGGGGATCGGTCGATTTCGCCATGGTAGGCAGGACTTGCCGAAGACGAGACCGGTGGCGAACAGGGATAGCCGAGATAGTTGCCCCGTTCGGGATGATGGCGGGACGGTTCTGTTTTGCCCGACGTGTCAAATGGCCTTGCTGCCAGAATCAGCCGTCTTGCGACTCGCGTAAGCCGTTGATTCCGCTATCACTGGCTACTGTGCATGGGGTTGTTTTCGCGATTTTGTTTTGAGGCCACAAGGACCCACGCAGAACCTAGCGATTTCCGCCAAACAGCCGGTCCATCAGCCAGCCATCGAGTCCTGCGGCTGCTTCCGGTCGCGCATTGGCGCGCGTCGGCGGCGGCCGATAGCCGCCGTTGCTGGCCGGTGCCGGTACGGGCGCTGCCGCTGTTGGCGGGGACACCTGCGACGTCGCCTGCGCGAGGTTCGACAGGCCCCAGCTGCCTTGCGAGCTCGGCAAGGCTGCCACCGGCACGCCCTCGTGCGCCGTCTTCATGAAGCGGGACCAGACTTCGACCGGCAAGCCGCCGCCGGTCGCCTTCTTGGTCGGCGAGTTGTCGTCATTGCCGAGCCACACGCCGGTGACGAGGTTGGCGGTGTAGCCGATGAACCAGGCATCGCGGTAGTCCTGGCTGGTGCCGGTCTTGCCGGCCGCCGGCCAGCCCGGGATCTCCGCCTTCTTGGCGGTGCCGCTGATCAGCGTTTCCCGCATCATCGCGTTCATCATGCCGACATAGCGCGGATCGACCACCTGGTTGTGCTCGTCCGCCTGGCGCATGTAGAGCAGCTTGCCACTGAGCGTCCTGATCCGCGTGACGACATGCGGCGTCGCCATGAAGCCGCCATTGGCGAAAGGTGCGTAGGCGCCGACCAGCTCGACCATCGAGACTTCGGAGGTGCCGAGCGCGATCGAGGCGTTGGGCTCGAGTTTCGACGAGATGCCGAGCCGGTGCGCGGTGCGCACCACGTTCTTCGGACCGACCTCGAGGCCGAGGCGGATGGCGACTGTGTTGAGCGACATCGCGAGCGCCTGGGTCAGCGTCACCGCGCCGAAATATTCGTGGGTGTAGTTCTCAGGTTTCCAGCCCTTGACCTCGATCGGCGCATCCTGGCGGAGCGTGTCGGGCGTCAGCCCCTGCTCGAGCGCGGTCAGGTACACGAATGGCTTGAACGAGGAGCCCGGCTGGCGCCTGGCGGTGACGGCGCGGTTGTACTGGCTCTCGGAATAATTCCGCCCGCCGACCATGGCGCGAACCGCGCCGTCCGGCGTCATCGCCACCAGCGCGCCCTGGCTGACATTGAATTTCACGCTCTTGGCCGCGAGCTCGTCGATGATGGCGGCTTCCGCCACGCTCTGGAGCTTCGGATCGATCGTGGTCTCGACCTTGATGCTCTCGTCGATCTGGCCGACCAGATCGTCCAGCACCTCGCCGATCCAGTCGGCGACGTAGTTGACCGTGCCGGCGCCGACCGGCTTCACATTGTAGGAGGGTTGGCCGATCGAGGCCTGCGCCTGCGCTTCGGTGATGAATTTGGCATCCGCCATCGCCGTGAGCACGATTTTCGCGCGCGCTTCCGCGCCCTCGGGGTTGCGGTTCGGCGCGAGCCGCGAAGGCGATTTGACGAGGCCGGCCAGCATCGCGGCCTCCGCGATGGTGACGTTCTTGGCCGACTTGCCGAAATAGCGCTGCGCGGCGGCTTCGACGCCATAGGCGCCGGAGCCGAAATAGACGCGGTTGAGATAGAGCTCCAAGATCTCGTTCTTGGAATGCTTGCGCTCCAGCCAGATCGCGAGCTCCGCTTCCTGCAGCTTGCGCGCCATGGTGCGCTCCTGGGTCAGGAACAGGTTCTTCGCCAATTGCTGCGTCAGCGTCGAGCCACCCTGCGACACGCCACGATGGAGCACGTTGGTGACGAGCGCGCGCAGGATGCCTACGGGATCGATGCCGAAATGCGAATAGAAGCGGCGATCCTCGATGGCGATGAACGCCTTGGGCAGATATTGCGGCAGATCCTTCAGCGAGACGTTGGCGCCGGCCATCTCGCCGCGTTGCGCCAGCATGCTGCCGTCGATGCCGACGATCTGGATCGTCGGCGGCCGCTTGGGGATCTCGAGCGACTGGATCGGCGGCAGATGAGCGCCGACCCAGATCACGACGCCGATCACGGCGATCGCGCCCCACAGACCCAGCACCGCGCCCCAATAGACCAGGCGGCCAAGGTTCGCGCCGATGCGTGACTTGGATCGCCGCTTGGCACTGCCGCGACCGGCCGGCGCCTTCCGCTCGCGCGGCGGCTCGTCGCCGGCATCCTCGCTCTTGCGCCTGGCAGATGATTTCGTTGATTTCTTCGGCTTGTCATCGCCGCCGGGAATGCGGTCGGCCGCCGTCAGGCGCAGATCGGCGAGCGCAGCAGGCAAGCCGAACAACGGCTCCTTCCGCCCACCCTTTTTCTTTCCCAACCCCATACGCAAAACGCCCGGTCAGCCCGCCCCGCCGCACGCTAGCGGTCGCTGTTTAAGGCCCGGTTACCCCGACGTTAACGCGTGATTAGGAGGTGCGGCATTCGCTGGCCGCAGTTCCGCTGGTTTGCCGGCGGAGCTAGGATCGCCGGCATAAACAAGAGGGAGCACGCATGGGCCACATCGATCCGACCAAGGAGATTTTTTCGCAGTTCCGGGAGAACGACCGCCCCGGCCCGATCCACATGCTCAACCTGGTGCGCTTGCGCAAGGAGGCGGCCTATCCGGACGGCCGCAAGACGAGCGGCGCGGAAGCCTATGCGGCCTATGGCCGCGAGAGCGGCCCGGTGTTCGAACGCCTCGGCGGCCGCATCGTCTGGCAGGGCAAATTCGAGCTGATGCTGATCGGCCCCGAGACCGAGCGCTGGGACCATTGCTTCATCGCCGAGTACCCAAGCGTCGCCGCCTTCGTCGAGATGATCCGCGACCCCGTCTATCGCGAAGCGGTGAAGCACCGGCAGGCCGCGGTGGAGGACTCACGGCTCATTCGGCACGCGGTGCTGCCGGTGGGGAAGAACTTTGGAGAGATACCGGATTGATTTTCCGTCATGGCCGGGCTGGCCCGGCCATGACGGCGTTGAGGCAGTTGCTTCCGAGAACTAACCCGCCGGACTCGCATCCTCAATGATCGGGCCGAACAGCTCCCAGCGTTCGCCGTTGAACTTCATCATCTGAAGCTGCTTGTTGACCCGGTAGTCGGTCGGTGAGGTATTGGCCTTGATGCCGGGCAGCGCGGTGTCGCTGGTCACGTCCTTCAGCGAGGCGGCCTGCTTCATGACGTTCTCGCGCGTCAGGTCGTCGCCGCACTGCTTCAGCACATGGACCAGCAGCTGCGCCGTGCTGTAGCCGTAGGTGTTGAAGTTCGAGTCCTTGTCGCCATCCGGATAATACTTGGCCATGAAGTCGAAATACCTCTTAAGGCCGGCATCGTCCTTCCAGGTCGGATCGAGTGGTTCCTTGCCGTAATTGACGCTGATCAGGCCCTTGGCGGCGTCGAGGCCGGCCGGCTTCAGCACCGCGCCGACCGAGGTGGCGTTGATGTCGACGATCTGCACCGGATGCCAGCCCATCTCGGCGATTTTCTTGATCGCCTGGGCCGCCTGCTTCGGCGTGGTGGCGCTGAAGAACAGATCGGCGCCGGCGTCCTTGATCTTGAGGATCTGCGAATCGACAGTCGGATCGGAGACTTCGTAGGAAGCTTCAGTCACGATCATCTTGGCAGCTTTGTCGCCGAGACCGGCCTTGATGCCGTTCAGATAGTCCTTGCCGAGGTCGTCGTTCTGATAGAGCACGCCGATCTTGGCGTTCGGATGCTCCTTCAGGATGTACTGTCCGTAGATGCGGCCTTCGACGAAGTAGTTGGGGTTGAAGCCCATCGTCCACGGAAAGTTCTTCGGATCCGTGAACCTCGAGGCTCCGGTCGCCGCGAACAGTTGCGGCACCTTCTTCGAGTTGAGATATTTCTGCACGGCTGCGTTCACCGGCGTGCCGATGATCTGGAAGGTCAGCAGGACCTCGTCACTCTCGACCAGCTTGCGAATCTGCTCCACGGCTTTCGGCGGCGAGTAGGCGTCGTCATACTGGATCAGATTGATCTTGCGGCCGTTGACGCCGCCCTGGTCGTTGATCATCTTGAAATAGGCGGCTTGGGTCTTGCCGATCGACGAATAGGCCGACGCCGGTCCAGAAAACGGCATCGTCTGGCCGACCTTGATCTCGGTATCGCTGGCGCCCGGATCATATTTCTTCTGGGCATTGGCCGCCGGCATCGACAGCGCCAGGGTCAGCGCCGTTGCAGTGGCCAGATGCAGAATTCCATTCCTCATTCGCATTTCCTCATTGTTTATTGCCGGTGATCAATCGGGTGCGCTCATGCGCACCTGATGTCACCGCTGAGGGCGAGTGTGGATGAGGCGTTGTTGCAACGCAAGTTGGGCGTGCGCCCGCAGTTCGTAGGGTGGGTTAGCCTTGCGGCTGCGCAAAGCGCAGTCCGCTGGGCGTAACCCACCACTTCTGTTTCCGCGGAAATCAAAAAGGTCGGTTACGCTGCGCTAACCCACCCTACCCAGTAACTAACCCGCTGGACCCGCATCCTCCATGATCGGGCCGAACAGCTCCCAGCGTTCGCCGTTGAACTTCATCATCTGCATCTGCTTGTTGACGCGGTAGTCGTTCGGCCCGGTGTTGATCTTGATGCCGGGCAGCGCGAAGCTCGGGGTGAAGTCCTTGATGTTGGCGACCTGCTTCATCACGTTCTCACGTGACAGGTCGTCGCCGCACTGTTTCAGCACTTGCGTCAGCAATTCGGCGACGGAATAAGCATAGGTGTTGACGGTATTGAGCTTGTCGCCTTCGGGGAAATACTTGTCCATGAAGGCGAAGAAGGCTTTCACGCCCGGATCGTCCTTCCACTGGGGATCGCCGGGCTCCTTGCCGTATTGGGTCGAGATGATGCCCTTGGAGATATCGAGGCCGGCCGGCTTCAGCGTCGCCGAGATCGGGCTCGCATTGATGTCGAGAATGTGCACCGGCGTCCAGCCGAGCTCGGCGACTTTCTTGATCGCCTGCGCCGCGAACTTGGGTGTCGAGGCATCATAGAAAAGATCGGCGCCCAACGACTTCAGCTTGACCACCTGCGAGTCCACCGTCGGATCGGTGACTTCGTAGGAGACTTCGCCGACGATCATGCCGGCGGCCTTGTCACCGAGACCGCTCTTGAGGCCGGCGAGATAGTCGCGGCCCATATCGTCGTTCTGGTAGAGCACGCCGATCTTGGCGTTCGGATGCTCCTTGAGGATGTACTTGGCGTAGATGCGTCCCTCGGACACGTAGTTGGGATTATAGGCGATGGTCCAGGGATAGTTCTGCGGATCGTTGAAGCGCGCGGCGCCGGTCGAGGCCAGCAGCTGCGGGATCTTCTTGCCGTTGAGATATTTTTGCACGGCGGCGTTCGCGGCGGTGCCGATGATCTGGAAGGTGAACAGCACCTCGTCGCCTTCGACGAGCTTGCGCACCTGCTCGACCGTCTTCGGCGGCGAATAGGCATCGTCATACTGGATCAGATTGATCTTGCGGCCGTTGATGCCGCCCTGATCGTTGATCATCTTGAAGTAGGCGGCCTGGGTCTTGCCGATATTGGCGTAGACGGAATAGGGCCCGGAGAACGGCACGGTCTGGCCGATCTTGATCTCGGTGTCGCTCGCGCCGGTGTCGTATTTCTTCTGGGCGAGAGCTTGGTTGGCGGAGAACGCGAAGGCGAGCGCCGCCGTGGCAGTGATGAAGGCTCTGCGATTGCTCATGTGGGGTTGTTCCTCCTGACGGAATTTCCGACCGACGGTCTTGTCCCGTTGATTGCCAACGGTCGCCATCGCTGTCGCAGATTGTGGAGGAACGGCAGGCGACGCGCAAGGATCGCGGCGCCGCGCTATGGCGTCTCAGGTCAGGAACAAGACTGACAGTGCGAGCGCCGCCGGCAGCGCCTGCACCATCAGGATGCGCGTGCTGACGGTCGCTGCGCCATAAGCGCCGGCCACGATCACGCAAAGCAGGAAAAACGCCTTGATCTGGAACGCGAAGGCCGGATTGCCGTGCACCAGCCCCCATACCAGGCCTGCGGCCAGGAAGCCGTTATAGAGCCCCTGGTTGGCGGCCAGCACCTTTGTGATCGCTGCCTTCTCCGGCGTGTTGCGGAAGACCTTCAAGCCCTGCGGCTTGTCCCAGAGAAACATCTCCAGGATCAGGAAGTAAGCGTGCAGTGCGGCGACCAGCGCCACCAAAATATTCGCGATCCAGATCAAGTTGAGCTCCCCCAGCGTCAGCTTTCGGGTGGACGTTAGCACGGTGGGCGTGGCAAGTGCGATGGCGTGTTTCGATGCCATGGTGCTGCAATGCCCGCGCGACCGACCAACCCACCTGTAACCTTCGGCCTCGATCGGCTGGCGACGCCGATCGGGATTGCGCTGCTGGTCACCGACGCCGCGGGCGCCTTGCGCGCGCTCGACTGGGAGGATTACGAGCACCGCATGCGCGAGCTCTTGCGCCTGCATTACGGTGTGGTGGATCTGAGTGACCAACCCGCGCCCGCGGCCATGCGGACCGCGCTGTCGGGCTATTTCGACGGCGACCTCGGCCAGCTCTCAGGCATCGCCTGGCGCATCGCCGGCACGTCGTTCCAGCAGAAGGTCTGGAATGCGTTGACGCAAATCCCTGCCGGCACCACGATGAGTTACGGCGCGCTCGCTGCCAGGATCGACATGCCCAAAGCCATTCGCGCCGTCGGCCATGCCAACGGCTCCAACCCGATCAGCGTGGTGCTGCCGTGCCACCGTCTGATCGGCGCCGATGGTTCTCTGGTGAAGTATGGCGGCGGCCTCGCGCGCAAGCGTTGGTTGCTCCGGCATGAAGGCGTGGCGGTTTAGATATCCGCCTGTGGTCATTCCGGGGCGTGCGTAGCGCGAACCCGGAATCCATTTCTCCGCGTCACCAGTGGCACGATGGATTCCGGGTTCGCCGCTGCGCGACGCCCCGGAACGACGCGAGGAGAGAGGTGCGCAGCCGCCCTCACGCCGCCGGCTGAACCGCCTTGTCGCCGGCCATCACATGGGTCAGCGCGCTCTTGATCGCGGCCTGGCGTGTTGGCGCGCTGATCTGCGCGCCCAGGAGATCGGTGACATAGAACACGTCGCGGGCGCGCTCGCCGAAGGTCGCGACATGGGCCGAGGCGATGTTGAGGTTGAGCTTCGAGATCGCGGTGGTCAGCTCATAGAGCAGGCCGGGCCGGTCGAGGCCGGACATTTCGATCACTGTGTAGCGGTCGGACCATTGGTTGTTGATCGTCACTTCCGGCTCGATCACGAACGGCCGCGCCTTGCCGCGCACGGTGCGCCGCGCCACCACCTCGGGCAGACGCAGCTTGCCTTCCAGCACGTCCTCGATCATCTCGCCGATGCGCGTGGCGCGCCGTCCCTCGTCCTCGTCACGGTCGTATTCCCTGGAGATCGAGATGGTGTCGAGCGCGCGACCGTCGGTCGTGGTGTAGATCTGGGCATCGACGATGTTGGCGCCGGCCGAGGCACAGGCGCCCGCGATGATCGACAGCAGCCAGGGATGGTCGGCGGCGAAGATGGTCAGCTCGGTGACGCCACGCACCTCGTCGAAGCCGACATTGATCGCAAGCTTGTGGCCGGCCTGCTCGCTGGCACGGACGAAGCGCGCATGGCGGATCTTGCGCGGCAGCTCGACCTTGAGCCAATAGGCCGGATAGTGCCGGCCGATATAGGCGTCGAGCTCTTCCGCCGGCCATTCCGCGAAGGCGTTACGGAATTCGGCGTATGCGGCCGTGAGGCGCTTGCCGCGGTCAACCTCCGAGAAGCCGCCCGTCAGCACCGGTTCGGTCTCGTAGTAGAGGGAGCGCAAGAGCTGCGCCTTCCAGCCGTTCCACACGCCCGGGCCGACGCCGCGGATGTCCGCGGTGGTCAGGATCGTCAAGAGCTTCATCTGCTCGACCGACTGCACCACGGCGGCGAAATTCTCGATGGTCTTGCGGTCGGAGAGATCGCGCGATTGTGCGACCGTGGACATCGTCAGATGCTCCTCGATCAGCCAGGCCACGAGCTCGGTGTCGGCCGGGCTGAAGCCGAGCCGCGGGCAGAGCCGTCGCGCCACCTTGGCGCCGGCGATCGAGTGGTCCTCGGGCCGGCCCTTGGCGACGTCGTGCAGCAGCGTCGCGATGTAGATCACGGAGCGATGCTCCGGCCGGATCTTGCGCATCAGGTCGCTCGCCACCGCGAATTCCTCGATGCCGCCGCGTTCGATGTCCTGAAGGAAGCCGACGCAGCGGATCAAATGCTCGTCGACGGTGTAGTGATGATACATGTTGAACTGCATCATCGAGACGATCTTGCCAAAGGCGCGGATGAAATGGCCGAGCACGCCGGTCTCGTTCATCCGCCGCAGCACGATCTCCGCGTTGTCGGACGTCAGGATCTCCATGAACAGCCGGTTGGCCTCGGGATTCTCGCGCATCTGCGCGTTGATCAGGCCAAGCGAACGCGTCACGTCGCGCATCGCGTCCGGATGGAAGGCGAGATTGTTCTTCTGCGCCAGGCGGAAGATCCGGATCAAATTGACCGGATCGTGCTTGAACACGTCGGGCGCCGCAACGTTGATGCGGTTGTTGTCGACGATGAAATCGTCGCTGTCGGGCACCCGCCGCTTCGCCGCGGTGGGGCGCAGCCGCGCCATCATCCGGCTCAGCACCGGCGCGGGCTTGGCCTGCTGGTCCTCGAGCTTGGCGCAGAGGATGGCAGTGAGGTTGCCGACTTCCTTGGCGACCAGGAAGTAGTGCTTCATGAAGCGCTCGACGTCCTGCATGCCGGGGTGCGAGGTGTAGCCGAGCCGGACCGCGATCTCGCGCTGAAGGTCGAAGGAGAGGCGCTCTTCGGCGCGGCCGGAGTAAAAGTGAAGATTGCAGCGTACCGACCAGAGGAAGTCGGCGCAGCGGCGGAAGGTGCGGTATTCCTGCGCGTCGAACACGCCGCGGTCGACCAGCTCGTCGGTGTCGCTCACGCGGTAGACGTATTTTGCGATCCAGAACAGCGTGTGCAGGTCGCGGAGCGCACCCTTGCCGTCCTTGACGTTGGGTTCGACCAGATAACGCGATTGACCGCCGCGGCGATGCCGCTCCTCACGCTCGGCGAGTTTGGCGGTGACGAACTCCGACGCAGTGCCTTGCACGACCTCCTTGTCGAAGCGGGCGACCAGCTCGTCATAGAGCGGCCGGTCGCCGGTAAGAAAGCGCGTCTCCAGGATCGCGGTGCGGATGGTCATGTCGCCTCGCGCCTGCCGGATCGACTCGTCGACCGAGCGGGTGGCGTGACCGACCTTCAGCCCCATGTCCCAAAGACAATAGAGGATGGCCTCGGCGACCTGCTCGCCCCAGGCGGTCTGCTTGTAGGGCAGGATGAAGAGCAGATCGATGTCGGACTCGGGAGCCATCAGGCCGCGGCCATAGCCGCCGGTCGCCACCACCGCCATGCGCTCGGCACCGCTCGGGATCGGCGAGCGGTAGAGATGGCGGGTCGCGGCCGAATACAGGATGCGGATGATCTCGTCCTGCACGTGGCACAGCCGCTCGGCGCAGCGCCGGCCGTGACGGTCCTTCAGCAGGATCGTCTGTGCCGCGGCGCGCGACGCAATCAGCTCGGCCTTGAGCAGTTGCGCCATGGCCGTGCGGAATGCGTCCTCGCGTCCCTGGTGCTTCTCGGCAAGCGCATCGACCGCGGCGGTGATCCGCGCGGTGTCGAAGCGATCGTCCACCTCGGCCTTGTGCTCAGTCGCGACGCTGTCCATGTCTCACCGGATATAAGAGGCGGCAGGCGCTGTCACCCGCCATTCTCTCGCAATAGTCGTTCCATGCTGGAAAGGTGCGGCTTTGGGTAAAGCTGTTCTCGGCCGGCGCGCTTTCGAGGGACGGATTTTCTCGTTGACCTCTAGATGTAACTCATTGAAAAACAATGAAGTTTCGAGGAGACCGGGCATGACCAGGATTACACGACGTATACTGCTGGCGGGAGCGGTCGCTCTTGCCGTGTCCCCCGCGGCGCGGGCGGCGGATCCACTCAAGGAAATCCGTATCGATTGGGCGACCTATAATCCGGTGTCGATGGTCCTGAAGCAGAAGGGGCTCCTGGAAAAGGAGTTCGCCAAGGACGGCATCACCGTCACCTGGGTGCAGTCGGCCGGCTCCAACAAGGCGCTCGAATTCCTCAATGCGGGCTCGATCGATTTCGGCTCGACCGCGGGCTCGGCGGCGCTGGTCGCACGTATCAACGGCAACCCGATCAAGTCGATCTACGTCTATTCGCGTCCCGAATGGACGGCGTTGGTGACATCAAAGGATTCCAAGATCGCCGATGTGGCCGGCCTCAAGGGCAAGCGCGTCGCGGTGACGCGCGGCACCGATCCGCATATTTTCCTGGTGCGCGCGCTGCTTGGCGCAGGTCTCACCGAAAAGGACATCACGCCGGTGCTGCTCCAGCACGCCGACGGCAAGACCGCGCTGATCCGCGGCGACGTCGATGCCTGGGCCGGGCTCGATCCGATGATGGCGCAGGCCGAGGTCGAGGACGGCGCGAAACTGTTCTACCGCAAGGCCGACGCCAACACTTGGGGCATCCTCAATGTGCGCGAGCAGTTTTTGAAAGACTATCCGGACGCCGCCCGCCGCGTGCTCGCCGTTTACGAGGAAGCGCGAAAGTATTCGCTGGCGAATTACGATGAGCTCAAGAAGACCTTCATCGCCGTGACCAAGCTGCCAGAGCCTGTCGTCGACAAGCAGCTCAAGGAGCGCACCGAGCTGACCCACAGCCGCATCGGCGCGCCGCAGCGTGAATCGATCCTCGCCGCGGGTCTCGCGCTGCAACAGGCCGGCGTCATCGATGCCAAGGTCGATGTGAAGGCGACGCTGGATGCGTTGATCGACGATCAGGTGCCGTTGCCAACGAATTGAGGGGGCTCTTTCCCTCCCCCCTTGTGCCTCGCGAAGCGAGGCGGGTGAGGGGTTCTTTCCTCACGATCAGTATTGCGAGCCGAGAGAACCCCTCATCCGGCGCTTCGCGCCACCTTCTCCCGCAAGGGGAGCAGGGAAAAGCAGCGGAGGGCGTGGCAAGAGTAGTGTTGCAATCTTGCACAAGACGCGCTTCCTACCGGCCATGATCTCCGACGCGCCAGTGCTGCAACAAACCGCGGAACCGGCTGAAGGCGCCGCCGCGCCTTCGCGGGTCTCGCGCTATGCACGGCCGATACTGGGTGTGTTGTTGCCGCTCACCCTCGCGCTCGGTTGGGAGTTCCTGGTCTGGCGCGGCTGGTCCAACGGCCGGCTGGTGCCGCCGCCCTCGCGCGTGTTCGCCACCATCACTGATCTTGCCCGCTCCGGTGAGTTGGTCCGTCACATCGCCGCGACACTGTGGCGCGTCGGTCTCGGCTTTGCGTTCGGCGTGGTCGCGGGCACCTTCCTCGGCGCCATATCCGGCTATTGGTCACTGGCGCGGAGGCTGCTCGATCCGACCGTGCAGGCGCTGCGCGCAATTCCATCGCTGGCCTGGGTGCCGCTGTTCATCCTCTGGCTCGGCATCTTCGAGACCTCGAAGATCGCGCTGATCGCGGTCGGCGTGTTCTTCCCGGTCTATCTCGGCGTGATGGGCGCGATCCTCATTGTCGATCGCAAGATCGTCGAGGTCGGTCGCACCTTCCGTCTCTCCGGACCTGCCATGATCCGTCGCATCCTGCTGCCCGCGGTGCTGCCGGCCTATGTCGTGTCGTTGCGCGTCGGTCTTGGTCTGGGCTGGATGTTCGTGGTGGCGGCCGAGCTGATCGGCGCGTCCGAAGGGCTCGGCTATCTCCTGCTCGACGGCCAGCAGCTCGGCAAGCCCGCGCAGATCCTCGCCGCCATCGTGATCTTCGCGATCCTCGGCAAGCTCACGGATTGGTTGATCGAGATCGCGGCTGCGCCCTTCCTGCGCTGGCAGGACGCCTTCGGGCGTACGACGGGAGCATAAGGCGATGCTGGCGCTCGACCGGGTCAGCAAGACCTATCCCAACGGAGTGCAGGCGCTGGCGCGTTTTTCCGCCGAGATCAGGCAAGGCGAGATCGTCGCCATCATTGGCGGCTCGGGCTGCGGCAAGTCCACGCTGCTGCGCGCCATTGCGGGCCTCGACCGCGCAAGCTCGGGCACGGTGACGCTGGACAACGAGGCGATCGCCGCGCCGCATGCCAAGATCGGCATCATCTTCCAGGAGCCGCGGCTGCTGCCCTGGCTCAGCGTCGCCGACAATATCGGCTTTGGTCTTGCCGATGGGCCCGCGACCGAGCGGCGCGAGAAGGTGGCGCGTGCGCTCGATCGCGTCGGGCTCGCCGAGAAGGCGCAGGCCTGGCCGCGCGAGCTCTCGGGCGGGCAGGCACAGCGCGTCGCGATCGCCCGCGCCCTGGTGCCGCAGCCCGAGGTGCTCTTGCTCGACGAGCCGTTCTCGGCGCTCGATGCCTTCACCCGCAGGGACCTCCAGGATCATCTGCTCGATCTCTGGGCCGACACGCGGCCGACGCTCATCCTCGTCACGCATGACGTCGACGAGGCCGTGGTGCTGGCCGACCGCGTGCTGGTGATGCGACCGCGGCCGGGCCGGCTGTTTGATCAGATCGAGATCAATCTCGGCCGGCCACGCGACCGCAATGCGCCGCTGTTCGAGAATTTCAAGCGAAGTGTGCTGACGTCACTCGACCGCTCGCTCGACCGCAACGTGCCCGACCGTGACGCAACCCAGGGTCCCGGTCAGGCCATGTGGTGGTGACAATTTCTCTCTGAGCCGGTACATCGCAAGCCGGTACTTCGTAGAGACGATTTTTCCGGGAGAGAACAAGATGGACGCCGCAGAACTGCGCCAGATGCAGGCCCCGATCAAGGAGCGCTATAAGACCGATCCCAAGACCGCGATGATCACGCTGAAGGCCAAGGGCTCGACCGACAGCGAAGGCATCGCCTGCAAGGTCGAGACCGGCCGCGCCATCGCAATGGCCGGCCTGCATCCCGCAACCGGCGGCTCCGGCCTCGAGCTCTGCTCCGGCGACATGCTGCTCGAGGCGCTGGTCGCCTGCGCCGGCGTCACGCTGAAATCGGTCGCGACCGCGATCGAGGTGCCCTTGAAGACCGGCAACGTCTACGCTGAGGGCGATCTCGATTTCCGCGGCACGCTCGGCGTCGACAAGGAGACCCCGGTCGGCTTCGCCGAGATCCGTCTGCGCTTCGAGGTCGACACTGATGCGCCGCAAGACAAGCTCGACCTGCTGCTCAAGCTGACCGAACGCTATTGCGTGGTCTATCAGACCATCAAGAACGGCCCGAAGGTTTCGGTCTCGATGCAGCGGATGTAGCGAGCGAAGGCCGCTCGCCCCACAATTAGTGTCGTCTCGGCGAAGCCCGGGACGACAAAGAAAAAAATGTCCCCCGAGCTCCACTTCATCCTCATCCTCGTTCTGCGCATGATGGTCGCGGCGGCGTTCGTCGTGACGGCGTCGATCATCACCGAGCGCTCGGGGCCGGTGATCGGCGCGCTGGTCGCGACCTTGCCGGTCTCGGCCGGACCATCCTACGTCTTCCTCGCGCTCGACCACGATGCCGCCTTCATCGCGCAGGGCGCACTGTCGAGCTTGCCGGTCAATGCAGCGACGATCTTCATGTGCGTTACCTATGTGGTGCTGGCACAGCGGCGTAGCCTTCTGGTGAGTTGCGGAAGCGCGGTCGCAGTCTGGATCGTGTTCGCATCGATCATCAAGCAGTTCGATTGGCCGCTCACCGCCGGGCTCGCCGCCAATCTGATCGCGTTCGGCATCTGCATTCCGTTGCTCGCGGGCTATCGCCACGCGAAGATGCCGCTGGTGACGCGGCGCTGGTATGACGTGCCGATGCGGGCTGCGCTGGTCGCGACCCTGGTCGCGATCGTCGTCTCGACCTCGGGCTGGGTCGGTCCCCGGATCAGCGGCATCATCGCGCTGTACCCGGTGGTGTTCTCCAGCATCATGGTGATCCTGCATCCCCGCATCGGCGGCCCTCCGACTGCTGCCGTGCTCGCCAACTCCGCCTGGGGCTGCTCGGATTCGGCATGGCGATCGCCACAATGCACGTGGCGGTGGAATGGTTCGGTTCGGCCATCGGTCTTGGGCTTGCACTCGCCACATGCATCGTTTGGAACCTTACGCTATGGGGGATCGGGCGCAGTACGTTGCACAAGGCGCGGCAAGCACCGTGACACTACGGACATGCGGCACGGAGTCGCCGGATTCTTCCGTAGCAAACTCGCCATGACCGATCACGAGACGCTTTCCTTCAAACCCCTGAAGGACCAAGGCCATTTCAATTCAGCGCGGACCGAGCAGCGTGTAAGGCGTGCCGTCGTACAGCTTTAGGCTGCTTTGTCGGCCATCGCCTTTCCCAGAATTCGTTAGCACTTTATTCGAGTCTTATAGGTATTGAATCATCTTGCGTACCCGCCTCGGTCTTCGCAACGCGAGTTTACCGGCGGAATTTTCGATTGGAATTCGGTGCGTGTGCCGCGCCGTCACGTCCCCTGATCCCGTCACGCAATTTCATGATTTTGGAGATTCACTGATGTTTGGTCGCAAGTCCCGCAACGACGCGGACGCTCAGCTCGCAGCCATCGGGCGCTCGCAGGCCATGATCGAGTTTGCCATGGACGGCACGATCCTTCACGCCAACGAAAATTTCTTGAATGCCCTCGGCTATTCCCTCGACGAAATCAAGGGGAAGAAGCACGCCATGTTCATGCCGGCCGATCAGCGCGATAGCGCCGAGTACAAGGCGTTCTGGGCCGCATTGAACCGCGGCGAGTATCAGGCAAGCGAGTTCAAGCGGATCGCGAAGGGCGGCCGCGAGATCTGGATCGAAGCATCCTACAATCCGGTGCTCGACGGCGACGGCAAGACGGTGATGGTCGCCAAGATTGCGACCGAAATCACCGAGAAGAAGATCCGGAGCATGACGGACGCTTCGAAGATCGCTGCTGTGGGCCGCGCCCAGGCCGTGATCGAGTTCAAGCTCGACGGCACCATCGTCACCGCGAACGAGAATTTCTGCAAGGCGCTCGGCTATTCGCTTGCCGAGATCCAGGGCAAGCATCACAGCCTGTTCGTGCCCCAGGCCGAGCGCGACGGCGCGGCCTATCGCGAGTTCTGGGCCAAGCTAAACCGCGGCGAATACCAGGCTGGCGAGTTCAAGCGCATCGGCAAGGGCGGCCGCGAGGTTTGGATTCTAGCCTCCTACAATCCGCTACTCGATGAGAACGGCAAGCCCTTCGGCGTCGCCAAGTTCGCCACCGACGTCACCGCCGAGAAGATGAAGACCGCCGATCTCGCCGGCCAGATCGCGGCGATCGAGAAGGCGCAGGCGGTGATCGAGTTCAACATGGACGGCACGATCATCACCGCCAATGCCAATTTCCTCGGTGCCCTCGGCTATTCGCTGGCGGAGATCAAAGGCAAGCACCACAGCATGTTCGTCGAGCCCTCGGAGCGCGATGGCAATGGCTATCGCGAGTTCTGGGCCGCGCTCAACCGCGGCCAGTACCAGGCGGCCGAATACAAGCGCATCGGCAAGGGCGGCAAGGAGGTCTATATCCAGGCCTCCTACAACCCGATCATGGATCTCAACGGCAAGCCGTTCAAGGTCGTGAAATATGCGACCGACGTCACGAAGCAGGTGCTGGTCCGCATGGGCAACGAGCGCGTCCGCAGCATGATGGAATCGGTCGCCGCGGGTTCGGAGGAGCTGAACGCCTCAGTGCGGGAGATTTCCGAGGCCATGACCAAATCGCGCGAGACCGCGATGAGCGCGGTGGAGCAGGTCGCTTCCGCTGATGCCCAGGCCCAGCGCCTCACTGAAGCGGCGCTGGCGATGAGCGGGATCGTCGAGCTCATCAACAACATCACCGGGCAGATCAATCTCCTTGCACTTAACGCCACCATCGAATCCGCCCGCGCCGGCGAAGCCGGTCGGGGCTTTGCAGTGGTGGCCTCGGAGGTCAAGAGCCTCGCTAACCAAGCCAAGCAGGCCACTGACAAGATCGGCGCTGAGATCGGTAGCCTCAACGGTATCTCCGGAGACGTCGTCACCGCCCTGGCTTCGATCAAGACGGCCATCAGCAACGTCAGCGAATATGTGACGTCGACGGCCGCGGCAATCGAAGAGCAGAGCACCGTGACCAACGAGATGTCGACCAGCATGCAGCGCGCCGCAGCGGAAGCAGCGGCGATTTCGGCGAGGGCATAGCCAGCGCTCGGAACGGGGGTGGGTTAGCGGAGCGTAACCCACCTCTTTAGTTTCTGCGGTGACGGAAGTGGGGGGGTTGTCCCTTAGCGGACCACCCCCCCCCCCCCCCAAGCCCGAAGCCCCGCGGGCGGGCAAAACAAACACGCCCCCCGAGCGAGGCGGCGGGCCCGCG
>NZ_JBVVPN010000001.1:148853-155698 GCF_055811035.1 Bradyrhizobium sp. MI1.10 | reverse complement strand
CCAACCCGCCGCCGGGGCTGGGGGGGGGGGTGGCGGGCCCCAACCCCACGTTTTATGTGTGGGGGGGCCGGGATGGGTGGGGTCCCGCGGGCGGAAACCCCCCCCCACGGCACCTCATGCCTTCGGCAGCTTGGCCTTCAAAGCATACAGCGCGTCCAGTGCTTCGCGCGGCGACATCTCGTCCGGATGCAGCGCCTTCACCGCGTCCATCAGCAGTTCGGCTTCGCTCGGCGGGGCGGCTTCTGCGGCGGCGCGCGAGGGCACCGCGAACAGCGGCAGATCGTCGGCCAGCGCGCGCGCCGTCTGACCGCGGTCCTGGGCTTCCAGCTTCGCCAGCACCGATTTCGCGCGCGTGATCACGGCCGGTGGCAGGCCCGCGAGCTTGGCGACCTGAATGCCGTAGGAGCGATCGGCCGAACCCGGCAACACCTCGTGCAGGAACACGACGTTGCCCTGCCATTCCTTCACCCGCACGGTCGCGTTGAACATCCGCGGCAGTTTTGCGGAGAGCGCCGTCAGCTCGTGATAATGCGTCGCGAACAGCGTGCGGCAACGGTTACTCTCGTGCAGATGCTCGATCGCGGCCCAGGCGATCGAGAGGCCGTCGAAGGTCGCAGTGCCGCGGCCGATTTCATCAAGGATCACGAGCGCGCGCTCGCCGGCCTGATTCAGGATCGCCGCGGTCTCGACCATCTCGACCATGAAGGTGGAACGGCCGCGGGCGAGATCGTCGGCAGCGCCGACACGCGAGAACAGGCGGTCGATGATGCCGATCCGCGCGCGTGTCGCCGGCACGAAGCTGCCGATCTGGGCGAGCAACGCAATCAGCGCGTTCTGGCGCAGGAAGGTCGATTTACCGGCCATGTTCGGACCGGTCAGCAACCAGAGCTGGCCGGACTTTTGCGCAGGGCCCGGCGAGAGATCGCAGGCATTGGCGATGAACGGCTCGCCATTGCGCTTCAAGGCCTGCTCGACCACCGGATGGCGACCCGCCTCGATGGCAAAGCCGAGAGACGCGTCCACCTCGGGCCGCACATAGTTCTCGTCGATCGCCAGCTTGGCCAGCGACGTCGCGACGTCGAGCAGCGCAAAGGCGTGGGCGGCGGCGCGCAGCTCCTCGCTGATTGCCAGAGCCTTGGCGCAGAGCCGCTCGAAAATTTCGAGCTCGAGTCCGAGTGCGCGGTCGCCGGCATTGGCGATCTTGGCTTCGATCTCTCCCAGTTCCGAGGTGGTGAAGCGGACCTGGCCGGCCAGCGTCTGGCGGTGGATGAAAGTTGAGTTCAGCGGCGCCGACATCAGCTTGTCGCCGTGCTGCGCGGTGACCTCGACGAAATAGCCGAGCACGTTGTTGTGCCGGATTTTGAGACTCTTCACACCCGTGTTGTCGGCGTAGCGCGCCTGCATCGAGGCCACCACCAGGCGCGAGGCGTCGCGGAGATTCCGCGTTTCGTCCAGCGCAGGCTCATAGCCTTGGCGAACGAACCCGCCGTCGCGCTTGATCAGCGGCAGTTGATCGTCGAGCGCCCTGGCGAATTCCGCCGCGAGCTCGCGCGATGGCCTTTGCAGCGCCGCCATCACCACGGCGATCTCCTGCGGCGGCTGGTCGAGTTCGTCAAGCCGCGTCAGCACCTGGTCGGCGGCGATGATGCCGTCGCGCAGGCCGGCGAGGTCGCGCGGCCCGCCGCGGCCGACGGATATACGGGCCAGCGCCCGCGACATGTCGGGGGCGCCGCGCAGGATGCTGCGGATGTCCTCGCGCGCGGCCGAGTCGGCAACGAAGCTGCCGACGGCATCGAGCCGCCGCGCAATCGCCGCCGCATCGGTCAGCGGCGCGGCAAGCCGCTGCGCCAGCAGGCGCGAGCCGGCCGAGGTCACCGTGCAGTCGATCGCATCGAGCAGCGAGCCGCGGCGTTCTCCGGCCAAGGTCCGCGTCAGTTCGAGATTGGCACGGGTGGCGGGATCGATCGCCATGGTCGCGCCCGAGGCTTCGCGCGCGGGCGGCGACAGCGGCGGATGTTTGCCGACCTGGGTGCGGTCGACATAGGTGACGGCGGCGGCGGCGGCAGTGGCTTCCAGCCGCGTCAGCTGGGACAGTCCGTCCATGGTCGCGACGGCAAAATAGTCGCATAGCCGCTTCTCGGCGGTGGCGCCGTCGAAGACGTCGCGGGTCAGCGGCGTCACCGCCGGCAGCTCGCGCAGAGTCTGTCCGAGCTCGCGATCGTTATAGAGCGCGTCGGTGACGATCACCTCGTTCGGATTGATGCGCGCCAGAGTGGCGGCGAGTTCGCCGCCCGAACATTCCGTCACCGTGAATTCGGCGGTCGAGATGTCGATCCAGGCGAGGCCAAAGCGGTCACCGCCCGCCGATGAGCGCGCGCGCGCGAGCGCCAGCAGGTAATTGTTGGCGCGCGCGTCGAGCAGCGTGTCCTCGGTCAGCGTGCCCGGCGTGACCAGGCGCACCACGCCGCGGCGCACGACACTCTTGTTGCCGCGCGCCTTGGCGGCGGCGGGATCCTCGGTCTGCTCGCACACCGCGACCCGGTGCCCGGCGACGATCAGCCGGTGCAGATAATCCTCGGAGCGCTCGACTGGCACGCCGCACATCGGGATATCGGCGCCTTGATGCTTGCCGCGCTTGGTCAGGACGATGCCGAGTGTCCTGGAGGCGATCTCTGCGTCCTCGAAGAACAGCTCGTAAAAGTCGCCCATCCGGTAGAACAGCAAGAGGCCCTGATGCGCCGCCTTGATTTCAAGGTACTGTTCCATCATCGGCGTGACGCGCGCGGCGGCTTCCGCCTGCGGCGCGGGCGTATCGTCGGGGGGCGGTACAGGGATCGGTTGTTGCATTGTCATGGGCGGCGCAACCTACAAAATTTCGCCCCGCGCTCCTATCGCTTTGGCCGGGGAGGGGAGGTTTTCCACGTTGTCCGCACCGCGGCATGCGCAACTCGCGTGCGCACCCCCAGGAACACGCGCGTATCGGTCAATTGACCTCCCGCGGGCACCCTCCTAAAACTCCGCCGACATTGAAGAATTTAGGCCGGATCGCGGCATTCAGGGAGAACAACGATGCGTGACGTCTTTATCTGCGATGCCGTGCGGACCCCGATCGGCCGTTTTGGCGGCTCGCTCGCCAAGGTGCGTGCCGACGACCTTGCGGCGGCCCCGATCAAGGCTCTGATGGCCAAGCACCCCAATCTCGACTGGGCACAGGTTGACGAGGTCTTCTTCGGCTGTGCCAACCAGGCCGGCGAGGACAACCGCAACGTTGCACGCATGGCGCTCCTGCTTGCGGGCCTGCCGGATTCGGTTCCAGGCCAGACCCTGAACCGGCTCTGTGCCTCCGGTCTCGATGCGGTCGGTGCCGCCGGCCGCGCCATCCGCTCCGGCGAGATCGAGCTTGCGATTGCCGGCGGCGTCGAATCCATGACGCGCGCGCCCTTCGTGATGGGCAAGGCGCAGGAAGCGTTCTCGCGCTCGGCTGAGATCTTCGACACCACGATCGGCTGGCGCTTCATCAATCCGCTGCTGAAGGCGCAGTATGGCGTCGACGCGATGCCCGAGACCGGCGAGAACGTCGCCGAGGAATTCCAGGTCTCGCGCGCCGATCAGGACGCCTTCGCGATCCGCTCGCAGCAGCGCGCGGGCGCCGCGATCGCGGCCGGCTATTTCGCCGAGGAGATCATCCCGATCACCATTCCCGGCGGCAAGGCCGGCCCTGTTACAGTCGACAAGGACGAGCATCCGCGTCCCGAGACCACGCTGGAAGCCCTGACCAAGCTCAGGCCGATCGTGCGCAATCCCGGCACGGTGACCGCCGGCAACGCCTCCGGCGTCAATGACGGCGCTGCCGCGATGATCCTGGCGTCCGAGGCTGCCGTGAAGAAGCACGGCCTGACACCCCGCGCGCGCATCCTCGGCCTCGCCTCGGCCGGCGTGCCGCCGCGCATCATGGGCATCGGCCCGGTGCCGGCCACCCGCAAGCTGATGGAGCGTCTCGGCAAGAAGATCAGCGATTTCGACCTGATCGAGCTCAACGAAGCCTTCGCCTCGCAGGGCATCGCCTGCATGCGCCAGCTCGGCGTTGCCGACGATGCCGATTTCGTCAATCCGCATGGCGGCGCGATCGCACTCGGTCATCCCCTCGGCATGAGCGGCGCGCGCCTCGCGCTCACCGCCGTACACGGCATGGAGAAGCGCGGCGGCAAGCTGGCGCTCGCCACCATGTGCGTCGGCGTCGGCCAGGGCGTGGCTGTCGCGATCGAGAAGCTGAATTGACGAGACGCGCAGCGTGCCGTCATCCCGGGGCGGGGCATTTGCACCGAACCCGGGATCTCGAGATTCCGGGTTCAGCCCTCGGGCTGCCCCGGAACGACAGGGAGAAAACCGTGCCATGATCATCGCGAGCGAGCAGGACGTCACGGCCGCGGCATTGGCGGTGATGGAGCGGACGTCAGATCCGCGGCTGCGCCAGATCATGGTCTCTCTGGTCAAGCACCTGCATGCCTTCGTCCGCGACGTTCGCCTGACGGAGAAAGAGTTTCGCGACGCCACGGCTGTCATCGCCGAGCTCGGCAAGCTCTCGACCGACACGCATAACGAGGTCGTGCTGATGGCAGGCTCGCTCGGCGTCTCGCCGCTGGTGTGCCTGCTGAACAACGGCGATGAGGGCAACACGGAAACCGACCAGTCGCTGCTCGGACCGTTCTGGCGGCTGAACTCGCCGCGGGTGGAAAATGGCGGATCGATCGTCCGCTCCGAGACGCCGGGCGCGCCGCTGTTCGTCAACGGCCGCGTCGTGGACAAGGACGGCCGTCCCGTCGCCGGCGCCGAGGTCGATGTCTGGCACGCATCGCCCGTGGGTCTCTATGAAAACCAGGACCCCGAGCAGGCCGACATGAACCTGCGCGGCAAGTTTACGACCGACCACGACGGAGCCTTCTCTTTCCGCTCCGTGATGATGGTCGGCTATCCCATTCCGACCGACGGCGTGGTCGGCCGCCTTCTGGAGGCGCAAGGCCGGCATCCCTATCGTCCCGCGCACCTGCATGCGTTGATCTTCAAGCCCGGATTCAAGGTGCTGATCTCGCAGGTCTACGACCCCGCCGATCCGCATATCGACAGCGACGTGCAGTTCGGCGTGACCAAGGCGCTGATCGGCAAGTTCCTGCGCCATGACACGCCACATCCGAGCGAGCGCGACGTCGCGACGCCATGGTATTCGCTCGACCATGTCTACCGGCTCGAAGCCGGCGAGGCCGTCCTGCCGCGTCCGCCGATCAAATAGGGCTCAAAGCCGCTTCCCCCAATTAGTTATATCCTATAATGATTGGCGGAAGCGTTGACCGGTCGGAAAAAGGCCGGGGAGGAGTTCGCCAATGACATTGATCTATCCCGTCGACAGCAACACGGCGCATCCGCTGCCGCTGTCGCCCGAGTACAAGAGCTCGATCAAGCGCGCGCCGAACAAGCCCTTGATCCCGATGCGCCATACGCTGTCGGAGCTGACCGGCCCGGTCTACGGCCATGAGACCGTGCGCGAGGGCGACAGCGACCTCACCACTCAGCACACCGGCGAGCCGCTCGGCGAACGCATCATCGTGCACGGCCATGTGCGCGACGAGGACGGCCGCGGCGTGCCGAACTCGCTGGTCGAGATCTGGCAGGCCAATTCCTGCGGCCGTTACGTTCACGTCCGCGACCAGCATCCGGCGCCGCTCGATCCGAACTTTACGGGCGCGGGCCGCACTGTCAGCGATGCTGCGGGCTATTACCGCTTCGTCACCATCAAGCCCGGCGCCTATCCGTGGGGCAACCATCATAACGCCTGGCGTCCCGCCCACATCCACCTCTCGGTGTTCGGCCATTCCTTTGTCACGCGTCTCGTGACGCAGATGTACTTCCCGGCCGATCCGCTATTCCCGTTCGATCCGATCTTCAATTCGGTGCCGGACGAAAAGGCGCGGGCGCGGATGGTGTCATCGTTCGATCTCGAGAACACCCAGCCCGAATGGGCGCTGTGCTACCGCTTTGATGTCGTGCTGCGCGGCAAGAACGCCACCCCTATGGAGAACCATTAAGTGCAGGACAATGGGATCACGCCGTCGCAGACCGTCGGCCCGTTCTTCAAATACGGCCTGACGCCGACCGGCGAGTACGCCTGGAACGACGCGTTTACCAACTCGACGCTAACGCCCGACGTCACCGGCGAGCGTGTCCGGATCGAGGGCCGCGTGTTCGACGGCGATGGGGTCGCCGTGCCCGATGCCATGCTGGAGATCTGGCAGGCCGATGCGCAGGGGCGCTTCGCCGATCCGCAGGACAAACGCGCCCTGCCGAATGCGAGCTTCCGTGGCTTTGCCCGCTGCGGCACCGACAAGGACGGCAATTATTCCTTTGAAACCATCAAGCCGGGCGCGGTGCCCGATCCCGACGGCAAGCCGCAGGCACCGCATATCCTGCTTGCGGTGTTCGGCCGCGGCATGCTGCGGCATCTCTATACCCGCATCTATTTCAGCGACGAGGCCGGCAATGCCGCCGATCCCGTGCTGGCGGTGGTGCCGGCCGACCGCCGCGCCACGCTGACGGCCGTGCGCGAGGCCGGCAAGCCGGTGTACCGGCTCGACCTGCGGCTCCAGGGCGACAACGAAACGGTGTTTTTCGACGTGTGACCCCAGCGTCGGGCGCGGGCGGGCCCGCGCCCCGGCCGGGCGGCCGCCGCGGTGCCCCGCCGGGCGGCGCGCCGCCACCTGCCGCGCCGGGGGGCGCCCGGCCGGCCCGCCCGGGCGCGGGCGCGCGCCCCGCGCCCCCCGCCCCCCCCCCCCCCCGCCGCGCCCCCCCCCCCC
>NZ_JBVVPN010000001.1:75129-148843 GCF_055811035.1 Bradyrhizobium sp. MI1.10 | reverse complement strand
CCGCGGGGGCGCGCGCCGGGCACGCGGGTGCACGGGCGCGCCCGGCGGCCCCGGGGCCACACCGAACCGTTGTTTTGCGCGGGGGCCCCCCTGGGGGGCCCGGGGCCGGCCAAGCGCCGATCCGGGACGACAGCGGAGGACGGGCCTGATTTCGCTGCCCGAAACCGTTCACCTGACGCCGTTTCCCGTATTTTTTCGGAGCTCGCGCGATGCAATTTCTGCGCGAAGCAATCCCGTGTTTACCGTAATCCTCTAGGGTCCGTGGGATTCGGCGCGGCCCCATTGGATTATTCCATGAAAATTCGCCTTTCGCTTTCTTCCGCAATCATTGCTTTCGGCGTCGTTCTGGCGATCGGTTTCACCGCCGTGGTCTCCACCAGCCTTTACGCCTTGAAAGAGCTAAAGGTCGGCGGTCCGCTCTATTCCGACATCAAGCTGGGCAATGACCTCATCGCCGACATTCTGCCGCCGCCGGAATATGTGATCGAGGCCTATCTCGAGGCCACGCTCGCCATGCGCGAGCCCGACCAGCTTGCGGCCCATGGCGAACGCCTGGTCCAGCTCCGCAAGGACTACGACGAGCGCAAGGCATTCTGGGTCACCTCCAGCCTCTCGGCCGACCTGAAGACGGCCCTGGTGTCGAAATCCGACGCCGAGGTGCAGAAGTTCTGGAAGCTGTTGTCCGACCAGCTCCTCCCCGCCCTCAAGTCCAAGGACACGGCCGGCTCCGAGCGCGCCTACGCGCAGCTCAAGGATGCCTACACCGCGCACCGCGCCGTCATCGACAGCATCGTCGAGAGCGCCAACAAGCAGAATGCCGACATGGAGAAGCTGGCCGCGGACCGCGACAGCTCCATGCTTTATATCCTCCTCGGCGTCTCCGCCGCCGTCCTCGCCTTCATTGCGGCGGGCCTGCTCGGCGTCGCTCTCGGCGTGATGCGCCCGATCGTGCGCATGACCAGCACGATGCAAAAGCTCGCGACCGGCGATCTCGCCGCCGACATTCCTTTCGCGCATCGGCAGGACGAGGTCGGCTCGATGGCGGGCGCGCTCCTGGTGTTCAAGCAGTCCGCGGTCGAGAATTCCCGCCTGCGCGAGGAGCAGTTGCAGAAGGAGCATGAGGCGGCGCTCGCCAAGCGCGGGGCCCTGCACCAGATGGCCGAAACCGTCGAGCGCGAGACCGGCCGCTCGGTCGATACCGCGAGCGCGGCGACGCAAGGCGTGGAGCGTGCCGCCTCCAGTCTGTCCGAGATCGCAAGGTCGCTCTCGACACAGTCGCAGGCGGTCGCAGCCGCCTCGACCCAGGCCCTCGGCAGCTCGCAGACCGTCTCGGCCGCAGCGGAAGAACTCAGTGCTTCGATCCGCGAGATCGCAACCCAGGTCGCGCGGACCAGCACGGTGACAAAATCGGCGGTCGCCGGTCGGGAACAGGCGCGCTCGACCATCCAGACGCTGGCCGGATCGGTGAAGAAGATCGCCGAGGTCTCCGACCTCATCGGCGGCATCGCCGGCCAGACCAATCTGCTGGCACTCAACGCCACGATCGAGGCGGCGCGCGCCGGCGAGGCCGGCCGTGGCTTCGCGGTGGTCGCCGCCGAAGTGAAATCCCTCTCCGACCAGACCGCCAAATCCACCGAGGAGATCGCGCGGCTGATTGCCGAGATCCAGGCCTCGACGCAGGCTGCGGTCGACGCCGTCGAAACCATGGGAGGCCACATCGTCGAGATCGACGGCGTCGCCACCTCGGTTGCCGCCGCGATGGAAGAGCAGGACGCGGCGACGCGAGAGATCACGCGGTCGATCTCCGAATCGGCGTCCGCGGCCAAGGAGGTCTCGGCCAAGATCGGTGATGTCAGCCGCGACGCCGCCTCCGTGAACGAGCGCGCCGCGGAGGTCAGGCAGGCGATCGCCGGCATGGCGGCCAATCTCGAACAGCTCCGTTCGGTTGTCGTCAGGACCGTGCGCGACTCGACCGCGGCGGCCTGAGCCGGGCGCGCGCGACGTCGTTCGCTGGCGCCTGCGGTCGTGATCGTGCAGTATGACGCGGGATAGGGGCATCGTGGTTCATGACACCTCCACAATTGCCGGCGGTCGTTGAGCCCGCCCAACTGACAGCTGCGCTGCGTAGGAGTGGCGTACTGGACGCCGGCGCAGTGCGCGAAGTGAAGGTGCTGCATCAGCACCCGGCCATGGTGTCACAGGTCATCCGCCTTGGGCTGCGTTATGTCGGGGAATCCGCCGGGGCACCGCCCTCCGTGATCCTCAAGATGCCGCATCCGACCTACGCCAAGACGTTGGCCAATTCCGGTCGGCAGGAAGTGGCCTTCTACACTCATCTTGCGCCGAATATGCCGTCGCAGATCGTACCGCGCTGCTACGATGGCCATTTCGACGAGGAGAGCCAGGACTGGCATCTGCTGCTCGAAGATCTCACCGGCAGCCATGAGATCGCGGCAGCTTGGCCGCTGCCGCCTTCGCGCGATCGGGCAACGGCGATCGTCACCGCACTCGCGCGCTGGCACGCTGCGTGGTGGGATCATGCCAGCCTTGGTGAGGCTGTCGGCTCCTGGTCAAGCGTCGACGAAAGCGTGAGGCAGATGGAGACCTTCGCCGGCCATTACGACCGCTTCGCCGATCTGCTCGGCGACCGCCTCAGCGAAGAGCGCCGAATCCTCTACCGGCGCTTCATCGACCAGTCGAGCCACCTGCTCCAGCGCTACCATTCGCACCGCAACGTGACCGTCGTCCACGGTGACGCGCATTGCTGGAATTTCCTGGTGCCGCGCGCCGGCGTCGCCGATAGCGTACGCATTTTTGATTTCGACCGGTGGCGCATCGGTGTGCCTACGAGCGATCTCGCCTACATGATGGCGACCCAATGGTATCCGGAACGCCGGCAGGCACTCGAACGGGCGCTGCTCAACCGCTACTATGAGACGCTGATCGCGTACGGTGTCGCCGGCTACACACGCGGCGCGCTGGACCAAGACTATCGCTGGTCGGTGCTCTGGCACATCACGAAGCCGGTTTGGCAATGGAGCGTCAACACCCCAGAGGTCGTCTGGTGGAATAATCTGGAGCGCGTGATGATGGCGGTCGAGGATTTGGGTTGCGAGGAATTGTTGTAACTGCTCACGCGATAAACCGGTGTCATCCTGGCGAAAGCCAGGACCCATTACCCCAGGGAAAGGTTGTGGCGCGAGGCTGGTAACCACGACTTACCACCAAACTCCTCCCTGGGGTAATGGGTCCTGGATCTGCGCTGCGCTTGTCCAGGACGACGGCGGAAGTTGTGACCCACGTTACTCCATCACCGCGTGTTCCGGCCCGGCCGCCTGCTTGCGCAGGGTAGCCTTGGTCGAGCCGATCAGCAGGGCGAGCGGAATGGTGCAGAGGATGAAGAACATCACCAGCTGGTAGTCGTGCGCGAAGGCGATGATCTGGGCCTGCACGCTGACCATGCGATCGGCCATGGCGCGGCCGGCGTCGGTTGAGAGATTGATCATGCCACTGACGCTGGGCATCTGGAGCGCGTGGTTGAATGGATTGATATGCTCGGACAGGATCGCGTAGGTCCGCCGCGTGCCCTGCGTCAGCTGGGCGATGACGACGGAAATGCCCACCGAGCTCGCGACGTTGCGCATCAGGGTCAGCATCGCGGTGCCGTCGGTGCGTAGCTCATTCGACAAGGTCAGGAACGCCACCGTCGATAACGGCACGAAGACAAGGCCGAAGCCGAAGCCCTGGATGACGCTGACGGTCACGATCTCCGGCACCTGGGTCAAATCGGTCCAGCCGGTCATCTGGAACAGCGAGCCGGCGGTCAGCGTCAGGCCCGTGATGATCAGCGTACGGGCCTCGACATAACGCATCATGCGGCCGACCAGCATCATCGCGAAGAAGGTGCCGAAGCCACGGCTCGCCAGCAGCAGACCCGCGGTAATGATGGGATAGCCGATCACGTTCTGCATATAGGGCGAGGCCAGCGCCATGGTCGAGAACAGCACGAGGCCCATCACGACCATGAACATGCAGCCGGTGACGAAGTTGCGATCCCTGAAAAGCGCAAAACGGATGAACGGCGTCGAGGTCGTGAAGGAGTGCGCGATGAAGAAGTAGAAGGCGACGGCCGAGACGATGAACTCCGCAAGGATTTCACCTGATTCGAGCCAGCCCAGTTGCTCGCCGCGGTCGAGCGCGAGCTGAAGCGAGCCGATCGCGACCGCCAGCGCCGCGAACCCGAACCAGTCGAACTTGAGACTGAGATCCTTCCGGGTCTCGTCCATGAAGATGATGAGCCCGATCACGGTGATGGCGCCGAACGGCAGATTGACAAAGAACACCCAGTGCCAGGAATAAGTCTCGGTCAGCCAGGCGCCGAGCGATGGACCCATGATCGGCCCCATCATCACGCCCATGCCCCAGATCGACATCGCCTTGGCGCGTTCCTGGAGCGTGTAATAGTCGAGCATCACCGATTGCGACAACGGCACCAGAGCCGCGCCGAACACGCCCTGCAGCAGGCGGAACAGCACCATCTGGTTGATGTCCTGCGCAAGCCCGCACAGCACCGATGCCATGGTGAAGCCGGCCGAGCAGATGATGAAGATGCGCTTGCGGCCGAAGCGGTTGGCGATCCAGCCCACCGGTGCCGTCATGATCGCGGCGGCGACGATGTAGGAGGTCAGCACCCAGTTGATCTGGTCCTGCGAGGCCGACAGCGTACCCTGCATATAGGGCAGGGCGACGTTGGCGATGGTGGTGTCCAGCGCCTGCATGATGGTTGCCGTCATGGCGCAGATCGTCACCATGTTCCGGCGCAGGCCGGGAACCATCAAATGGGCATTGGGGCCGGACATCGGATCAGTCCTTGTCTCAGTCTTTGTCCGAATCTTTGTCTTGGCTCGCGGTCGCCGACAGGCCGAGCAGGCCGGCGAGCGAGCGCCGGTGGCCGGTGTCGATGGTGGCGTAGACGCTCATGCCGGCCTTCAGCTTGCGCACGTATTTGTCGCTCTCATCGAAATAGATGCGGATCGGCACGCGCTGCACCACCTTGACGAAATTGCCGCTGGCGTTCTGCGGCGGCAGGATCGCGAATTGCGCGCCGGTGCCGGGCGAGAGCGAGCCGATCTTGCCCTTGAAGAGATGGTTCGGGAACGCGTCGACCTCGAGCGTGACCGGCTGTCCTTCGGTGACATAGGTGAGGTCGCTCTCCTTCGGATTGGCGTCGACCCAGGGATGGGCGACGTCGATGATGGAGAACACCGGCGTGCCGGCGGCGACGTAGCGGCCGAGCTGGATCTGTTCGACCTGGGTTGCCACGCCATCCATCGGCGCGCGCAGCACGGTGTGGTCGAGGTTGCGTTGGGCATCGTCCAGCTTGGCTTTCGCCTGCGCGTAGGCCGGGAATTGCTCCAGCGGCAACTCGGGATTGCCGAGCAATTGGGTCCTGGCGTTGGAGAGTTGCTGCTTGATGTATTGCGCCTGCGCGCCGGCGGTCACCAGTGCGTTCGACGCGTTGTCGAGATCGAGCTGCGAGCCGTAATTGTTCTTCACCAGCGCCTGCTTGCGCTCGACGTCGCGCTGCTTCAGGTCGACGCCCTGCTGGGCGAGATTGAGCATGTCGCCGTAGATCTTGATGTTGGCAACGAGATTGTCATAGGTGATGCGGGCTTGGGCGAGTTGCGCCTTGGCTTCTTCCAACGCGTGACGGAACGGGGCGGGATCGATCTCGAACAGCTCGTCGCCGTGCTTGACGATCTGGCCCTCCTTGACGACGATCTTCTGGATTTTGCCGGAGATGTCGGGCGTCACCAGCACCTTCTGCGCGCCGACATAGGCATCGTCGGTGCCGACATAGCGGCCGCCATTGAGATAGAAAGCGAAGCCGGCAACTGCGACGACGACCGGCAGCACGACCAGAAGCAGCACGCGGCGATAGCGGCGCAGGCCCGCCACCAGGCGGCGGCGCGGATTGGTGCCGGCTTTCTTGGTGGGCTTGCCGCCGTCGATTTTCTGCTCGGGCTGGAATTTGAGAACCTGATCAGCCATAGCGCTGCTCCTTACGCGCTTGTTCCGCTCCGCTGGTCTGGATCGCGGACCGCACGTTTTCCTTGATTGTTTCGAGTTGGGTGAGGAGGCGGTGGGCGTCCGCCGGAGTGATGCCGTCGAGCGCGTTGGCCGTGAGCTCGGATTTCAGCCCGCTCATCCGCCCGAGCAATTGCCGCCCGGCCTTCTTCAGGTACAGCCGCTTGACGCGGCGGTCCGAAGGATCGTTGCGTCGCTCGATCCAGTCGCTGTCACAGAGCTTGTCGATCAGGCGTGTCAGCGTGATCGGCTGCACCTCGAGAAGCTCGGCGAGTTCCGACTGCTTCATGCCTTCGCTACGCTCGACCTTGGCCAGCACCGCCCATTGCGCGCGGGTGATGCCGAAGCGCGAAGCTTCCTTGTCGGCATAGACCCGGAGCAGGCGATAGAGCTCGGCGAGCGTAAACAGGAAGTTCTGGTCCACGGGCCCTGGGCTCATGAGCTTGGTCTCCAATAAGCTTGGAATATAATAAGCAAGCTTATGATTATTTCATGGCGGGTTTGCGGGACGCTGTCCCGCAGGCCGAGCATGGCTGATGGCCGCATCGCCGGTCCTGCTTTGGGTTCCCCTTTCGAAATGGTAGAACGCCGGTCGCATGACCCTCGCAAAACCGGCATTTCCCGCGCCCGATCACGATCACGGCCGCTGTACCGCGGATGCGCTGGCGCATGCCGAGGCCGTTTGCGGAGAGCGCGCGCAGAAATTCACGCCGATACGCCGCCATGTATTGGGGGCGCTGCTCTCGAGTCACCGGCCGCTCGGCGCCTATGAGGTGATCGACGAGCTGGCGAAATCGATGCCGCGGCCGGCGCCGATCACGGTCTATCGTGCTCTCGATTTCCTGATGGCCAACGGCCTCGTGCACCGCATCGAAAGCCGCAACGCCTATCTCGCCTGCGCCGCTCACGACCACGACGCGACCTCGGCGGTGACGTTCCTGATCTGCGAGCGCTGTGGCCTGGTCGGCGAGATTCCGTCGGCATCCTTCGCCAAGGACCTCAACGCCGCCGCGCGCAGCTCAGGCTTCGCTCCCAAATTGTCCGTGGTGGAAATCACGGGCGTCTGCGCGCATTGTCAGAAAGCTGCTTAGAGCAACAACGGCGCAAAGCCGGTTTTTCAGGAAGAAATGTCCTCACCTCAAGCCATACCGTCCGCCGGTCGTCCCCTCAGTGCCGGCGCCATCGCCCTGATGCTCATGCTGTGCCTGACCTGGGGATTCAACCAGATCGCGGTGAAACTGGTGCTGCCGGACATCCCGCCGATGCTTCAGGCCACGTTCCGCTCGATGGGCGCGCTGCCGGTGCTGTTCATCATCGGCAGCTTGCGCGGCGTTAAATTCTTCGAACGCGACGGCACCTGGAAGCCCGGCGTGATCGCGGGACTGATGTTCGGCATCGAGTTCGTGCTGATCTTCCAGGGCCTGCGCTTCACACCGGCATCGCGGGCAGTCGTGTTCCTCTACACCGCGCCGTTCTTTGTCGCGCTCGGCTCCTACCAGGTGCTCGGCGAGCGGCTTGGCGGTACGCAATGGCTGGGGCTCGCCATAAGCTTTGCCGGCGTCGCGCTCGCGATCGGGGTGCCGCAGCCCAACGTCGATTCGCATGTCCTGCTCGGCGACCTCATGATCGTCGGCGGCGCCGCGCTGTGGGCGGCGACCACGCTGGTTGCCAAGGGCACCCGGCTGCGCTTCGCGGCGCCCGAGAAGGCGCTGGGCTACCAGGTCGCGACGTCGATCCCGATCCTGGGGCTGGCCGCCTGGCTGTTCGGGGAGACCATCCCGCACACCCCGTCGCCGCTGTCGCTGGGCCTGATGGCCTTCCAGGCGATCTGGGTCGTGGGAACCACGTTCACGCTTTGGTTCGCGCTGGTGAAGACCTATTCGGCCAGCAAATTGTCGGCTTTTACCTTCATCACCCCTTTGTTTGGCGTGGTGGGTAGTTATTTCATCATGCACGACACGCTGAACCTGACATTCGGGGCTGCCGCCGTCCTTGTCATTGCTGGGCTTTTTCTGGTTAACCGTCCCAGTCAATCCGCTGCGGCGCCGCGCGATGCATTGCTGAACGTCACCAAAACCTGATATTTGGACGCCATGAACAAGCTCGAAAACACCATCGATTCCGACGTTGCGGGCCCTGCGCCCCGGCATAAGACCACCCAGGTCAAGGTCGGCGACGTCGCCGTCGGCGGCGGTGCGCCGATCGTCGTGCAGTCGATGACCAACACCGACACCGCCGATATCGACGGCACCATTGCCCAGGTGGCAGCGCTCGCCCGCGCCGGTTCCGAAATGGTCCGCATCACCGTGGACCGCGAGGAGGCCGCCGCCGCCGTCCCGCACATCCGCGACGGCCTGCTCAAGCGCGGCATCACCACGCCGCTGATCGGCGACTTCCACTATATCGGCCACAAGCTGCTCGCGGCCTATCCGGCCTGCGCCGAGGCGCTCGCCAAATATCGCATCAATCCCGGCAATGTCGGCTTCAAGGACAAGCGCGACACCCAGTTCGCCGACATCATCGAGATCGCCAACAAGAACAACAAGCCGGTGCGCATCGGGGCCAATTGGGGTTCGCTCGATCAGGAGCTGCTGACCAGGCTGATGGATGAGAACACCGCCTCGGCCAATCCGCGCGATGCGCGCGCGGTGATGCGCGAAGCCATGGTGCAGTCGGCGCTGCTCTCGGCGGCGCGCGCCGAAGAGCTCGGCATGCCCAAGGACCGCATCATCCTGTCGGCCAAGGTCTCGGCGGTGCAGGATCTGATCGCGGTCTACGAGGTTCTCGCCAGCCGTTCCGACTACGCCATCCATCTCGGCCTGACCGAGGCCGGCATGGGCACGAAGGGCATCGTGGCGTCATCCGCGGCGCTCGGCATCCTGTTGCAGCAGGGCATCGGCGACACCATCCGCATCTCGCTGACGCCGGAGCCCGGCGGCGACCGCACCCGTGAGGTGCAGGTCGGTCAGGAGCTCTTGCAGACCATGGGCTTCCGCACCTTCGTGCCGCTGGTTGCGGCGTGCCCAGGCTGCGGCCGCACCACCTCGACCACGTTCCAGGAACTGGCCAGCTCGATCCAGGGGTTCATCCGCGACGAGATGCCGACCTGGAAGACGAAATATCCCGGCGTGGAAGAGCTCAACGTCGCGGTGATGGGCTGCATCGTCAACGGCCCCGGCGAATCCAAGCACGCCAATATCGGCATCTCGCTGCCGGGCACGGGCGAGGCGCCGGCTGCCCCGGTGTTCGTCGACGGCAAGAAATTCCGCACCCTGCGCGGCCCGACCATCTCCGCCGACTTCAAGGCGCTCGTGATCGACTATATCGAGCAGCGCTACGGCCAGGGCGCCAAGGTGCCGGTGACCGCGGCGGAGTAGGCCTTTTGCGGCGTGTAGCCCGGATGGAGCGCAGCGAAATCCGGGTTCTCGCAAGCTGACGAACTCAACCCGGATTGCGCTTCGCTCCATCCGGGCTACGATGTCCCCAATCAAGAGCGATCGGGAGGCACGCCATGAGCTCACTCGCCGGCAAGCAGGGCCCGCGCTATCGCCACGCGACGGACGACGGCGCGCCGTATGAAACGATCGGGGTCGAAAAGCTCACCCCGATCATCGGTGCGGAAATCTCCGGCGTCGACATCAGCAAGCTGGTCTCGGACGATGCGCGCTCCAACCGGCAGATGGACGAGGTCCATCGCGCGCTTGCCGAAAACCTCGTGATCTTCTTCCGCGACCAGCACATCACGCCGCAACAGCATCTCGCCTTCGGCCGCAAGTTCGGCGAGCTGCATTTCCATCCCGCCGCGCCGCACGAAGATGAAGATCCCGCGCTGATGAAGATCTATGCGGATGCGAACTCGCCGCGTGCCAACGGCGAGGGCTGGCATTCCGACGTGTCCTGCGATCTCGAGCCGCCGATGGGCTCGATCCTCTACATCAAGCAGTGCCCGCCGCGCGGCGGCGACACGCTGTTCGCCAACATGTACGCCGCCTACGAGGCGCTGTCGGATCGCATGAAGGCCTATCTCGACGGGCTGACCGCGCTGCACGACGGCGAGCCGATCTATCGCGGGCTCTACGCCAATTACGGCGTCGCCGACCGACCGTCCTATCCGAGTGCCGAGCATCCCGTGGTGCGCACGCATCCGGTCACGGGCAAGAAGGCGCTCTACGTCAACCGCGGCTTCACCCGGCACATCAACGGCATCCCGCGCGACGAGAGCGACGCGATGCTGGCCTATCTCTATCAACACGCCGAGAACCCGCTGTTTCAGTGCCGTTTCCGCTGGACCGAGAACGCGATCGCGTTCTGGGACAACCGCTGCACCCAGCACCGCGCGATGTGGGATTACTGGCCGCATACGCGCTCCGGCACGCGCGTGACGGTGAAGGGGGAGCGGCCGGTTTAACCCGCCTGCGCATCGCGTTCCGCGTTGACGTCTTCCCGCGTCCGCGCCAATCTTGCCGAAAACAAAGACCGTCGGGAGGATTTTCCATGCTCCGCGCCGAGGACAACAAATTCCTGACCGAGTCGGGCCCCGGAACCGGCATGGGCGAATTGTTGCGCCGGTTCTGGATTCCTGTCCTGCTGTCCGAAGAACTCCCCGAACCCGACGGCGAGCCGAAGAAGATCATCGTTCTCGGCGAGGAGCTGCTCGCCTTCCGCGAGTCGCGCGGCGTCGTCGGATTAATCGACCAATACTGCCCGCATCGCGGCGCCAATCTCTGGCTTGGGCGCAATGAGGAATGCGGCATCCGCTGCGTCTATCACGGCTGGAAGTTCGACACCGACGGAAGGTGCGTGGACATGCCGACGTCCTATCCCGACCTCAACGCCAAGGATCTCATCCGCATCAAATCCTATCCCGTGCGCGAATGGGGTGAGATGATCTGGGCCTATATGGGCCCGGCTGACGCGATGCCCGAGCTGCCCGATCTCGAAATGGCGCTGCTGCCGGCCTCGCACCGCTACGTCAGCAAGAAATGGCAGGACTGCAACTGGGTGCAGGCGCTAGAAGGCTCGATCGACACCGCGCATTTCACCTTCGCCCATCTCTCCTTCGATAAGGAGGAGAACGAGATTCTGGACATCAAGAAGCATTTCGTGAATCCGATCGCGCGGATGTCGAGCGATCACATGCGCTGGATCGCCGAAGACCCCCGGCCTGTGATCAAGATCCAGGCGCACCCGGCGGGCCTCACCATCGCCGGTGGGCGGCTCACCGGCGGCGACAACATCTACTGGCGCATCGCGCAGTTCCTGATGCCGTTCCACGCCTATGCCCCGAGCGCGATGCCGGGCGAGAACATCTTTGGCCAGACCTTCGTGCCCGTCACCGACACCAATTGCTGGATCTACACCTATGCCTGGAATCCGGAGCGGCCGCTGACGCAAGCCGAGCGTGACGCCTTTGACCGCGGCAATGGCGTGATCGCGGAGGTCGGCGACGATTACGTGCCGCTGCGCCACAACGGCAATGACTATCTGATTGATCGCAAGCTGCAGAAAACCAGGAGCTACACCGGCATCAAGGGTGTATCCGAACAGGACGCGGCCGTACAGGATAGCCAGGGTCCCATCGCCGATCGCACCCGCGAGCATCTCGGTCCGACCGATCTCGGTATCATGCATTTCCGGAAAGTCGTGATGGAACTGGCGCGAGCGCTTCAGCAGGGCGAGCCGCCGCCGCAGGTCGCGCATCAGGATCGCTACGCCGTGCGCTCGGGCGCCTGCGTCACCAGCAAGGCCAAGGACCTTTCCGCGGTGATGCTGGAGCGTTTCGGCGACGTCACAGGCTTTGTCGGCCGGCCGCGAACAGCGGCAGCGGAGTAGCACTTGGGGCAGCCGCGCAGCATCCTTGCAAGTCTCGTCTCCACGCTCGTCGCGTCGATCTTGCTATGGTCGCTGGCGCCTGCAGGTGAGGGCCATGCTGCGATCGCGCGGAAAATCGCGAAACCCAAGCCGCCGCACGCGCCGGTCAAGTGTGAGATGTCGAAATTCCGGATCGTCGTGGATGTCGGGCACACCCCGGACTCCTACGGCGCGTTGAGCGCACGCAACGACACCGAGTTCGGCTTCAACTTCCGGCTTGCAAGTCTGATCACGGCGAAGCTCAAGGCCGAAGGCTTTGCCGCGACCCGGCTGCTCGTCACGGACGGCAAGGCCCGGCCGAGCCTGCTCAAACGCGTCAGCACCGCGAATGGTGCCCGGGCCGATCTCTTCCTGTCGATCCATCACGATTCGGTGCCGGACAAGCTGATCGAGACCTGGGAGTTCGACGGCGCGAACAGCTATTTCAGTGACCGCTTTTCGGGCCACTCTCTGTTTGTGTCGGAGCGGAATCCGCACTTCGCCGCAAGCTTGATGCTGGCCCGGATGATCGGCAGCCAGTTGAAAGAGCAGGACCTGCATTATGCCAGCCAATACAGCCTGCCGGTGATGGGCCGCTACCGGCGCCAATTGCTCGACAAGGATGTCGGCGTCTACCGCTATGACGGGCTCGTCGTGCTCTCGCAAACCCGTAGCGCCGCAGTGCTGCTCGAAGCGGGCTCCATCATCAACCGCGACGAGGAAATGGCGATGAACTCGCCGGAGCGTCAGGAGATCATTGCGGGCGCCGTGGCGGTGGCGATGAGGGAATTTTGCGAGAGGCGGTAGTTTGCACCGCCAGCAATGACGGGAATCTACAGCGGCCCTCCCCGGTACTCCCGGTTTGCCAAACTCGCCTCCTCCAGGTCCAGATCCCGCTCGATCCTCCGGCGCGTCTCGTCGGTGATCTGGCCGTCGCGCAGCAGGTCATGGATGAATTTGCGCTCGGCGGCGATCAGGTCGCGGGTCAGCGCGGTACCTGCGGCGGAGACGTCGTGGTGGGTGGGATCGAGCGAATCGGGCAGCTGGTTGACCCGGATCTCGTGGCGGGCGCGCAGGAGCCGCATCACCTCGTCCGACACGTCCTTCTCCTCGGTCAGCGCGTCGAGCGACTTCAGGGCGGCATCGAGGGCCTGGCGCCGTGCCGCGATCTCGGACTCGTGCTCGGCGGAATGTTCGCTGCGACCGGCGTCCGCGACACCGAGCCAGCGCACCACCGGAGGCAGTGTGAGGCCGACGCCGATCAGCGTGATGAAGATGACACCGAAGGCGACGAACAGGATCAGGTCGCGAAACGGAAAGGCCTCGCCGCCCGGCAGCGTGAACGGCAGCGCCAGTGCCGCCGCCAGCGACACCGCGCCGCGCACGCCGGTGAACGCCAGCACGAACGGCCATTGCCACGGTGGTGACGGATCGCGCGCACGCAGCGACTTGCTGAGCATGCGTGGCAGATAGGTCGCGGGATAAAGCCAGGCGAAGCGCGCGATCACGACGACCGCCAGCACCACGGCGGTCGCGATCATGATGTCGTCGAGCGGGAACGCCTTCGACTTCTCGTAGAGCGCGCGCATCTGGAACCCCGTGAGCAGGAACAGCAAGCCCTCGATCAGATAGATCACGAGGTCCCAGAAGAAGATCCCCTGCAGGCGCGTCGATGCCGAGATCAGCAGTGGGCCGTTCCAGCTCACATAGAGGCCACAGGCAACGGTGGCGATCACGCCGGAGCCTCCGAGATGTTCGGGCAGCCAATAGGACACGTAGGGCGTGATCAGCGACAGCGTCAGCTCGACCTGCGGATCCCCCGACCATTTGCGGAAACGCAGGGAGAGCCAGCCGACACCGATGCCGAAGGCGATCTCCCCGGCGACGATGAGCAGGAACTCGCCGCCTGCCAGAGGCAGCGAGAAATGCCCGACCATGATTGCGGCGAGCGCGAACCGATAGAGGATCAGCGCGGTGGCGTCATTCGCGAGCCCTTCGCCTTCGAGGATGACCGTGAGCCTGCGCGGCAAATGCAACCGGCGCGCGATCGCGAGCGGCGCCACCACGTCGGGCGGCGCGACGATGGCGCCGAGCAGGAAGCCGATCGTCCAGGGCAGGCCGATCAAATAGTGGGTGGCGGTTGCGACCAGTGCTGTGGTGAAGATCACCGCGCCGACCGCAAGCATCACAATGGGGCGAAGATTCTTTTTGAACTCGCGCCAGCTCATCGCGACGCTCGCCGAGTAGATCAGCGGCGGCAGCACCATCAGCAGCACCAGTTCCGGCGGCAGTTCGACCGGTGGCATGCCGGGCACGAAGGCGAGGCCGACGCCGGAGAGCATCAGCAGAATGGCAGGCGCGATGTTGAAGCGGCGGGCGACAAGCGCGGTGCCCGCCAGCACGGCGAGCAGGATGAGAAAGGTCTGAAATTTCGCTTCCATGATGATCTGTCTTCACCCGGAAGCGGTCGCAACGTCAATGCGTGCGGCTTACGCCAGCCGCTCGGCCACCATGCGGCCGATGCGTGCGAACACGGTTTCGATCTGCGCCGCACTCGGCGTACCGCCCTGGGTGTAGGCCGCGATCAGGATCGGGGCATCGGGTTTCGTATCGGGCTTGGGCCAGGCCACCGCGATATCGCCGGAGGCGTCCTTGCCGTTGTTGCCGGTCTTGTCGCCGATCTTCCAGCTTGCGGGGAGCCCGCCACGCAGCCGGTTCGCGCCGGTCTTGCAACCCACCAGCCAGTCCGTGAGCTGCGCACGCGAGGTCGCCGACAGCGCCTCGCCCGTCACAAGCCGGCGCAGATTGCCTGCCATCGCCGCCGGCGTCGTGGTGTCGCGGGGATCGCCGGGCGGTGAGCGGTTGAGCTCGGGCTCGTTGTGGTCGAGCCGTGAGGTGGTGTCGCCGAGCGACCGCCAGAACGCGGTGAGTGCGGCGGGACCGCCGATCCGCGCCAGCAGCAAATTGGCGCAGGTGTTGTCGCTGAGCTCGACGATCGCCTTGCACATCTCGGTGACCGACATTGCGCCGGCGGCAATGTTTTGCTTGGCGACCGGTGCGTACTCCAGCAGGTCGGCCTTGCCGTACGGGATCATGGCCGCAAGCTGATCCTCGCCACGATCGACCCGCGCCAGTACGCAGGCCGCGAGGGAAGCCTTGAATGTCGAGCACATGACGAACCGTTCGTCGGCGCGCCATGCGAGCTTCGCGCCGGTCGCGAGGTTCTCGGCATAGACCCCGATCCGGCCGCCGCTCTCGCGCTCATAGGCTTCGAGTTCAGGTAGCGCGTCCGCGGCGAGCGCGGGAGAGGCGGCAATCCAGCACAGCGAGGCAAGCAGCGAACGGCGGTCGAGAAGCATGGGGAACCTTTTGAGCGAGGCGGGCGGGGTGGAGATGCGGCATGCACTCCATCCGCATCATCATTGCGAGCGCAGCGAAGCAATCCAGTCTGCCTCCGCGGAAAGACTCTGGATTGCTTCGCTGCGCTCGCAACGACGGAGGATGTGGGACGAGTGCGCCCGATTTCGGGCAGCGGAAGATTAGGTCCCCCTCACTCCCGCAGATCATACCGATAAGACTTCGATACGATCTGCCAGCCGTCGGCGAGCTTCATCGCCACCAGATAGTCCGTGAAAAAACGCGGCGGCAGTTGGCATCGGACCTTGATGAAGGCGGTCTTGTCGTCGGAACGGTCGATCGTGACGATGAAATCCTCGCGCGGCTTGCCTTCGGCCTTGCCGGAGGGACGCTTGCGCACGCGGTCGAGCCAGTCCGGCACGGTCAGCACCTGCAGCTCACCCTTCTCGACCCAGCGCAAATCGGCGGAGGGATGGAAGATGGCGCCGAGCTTTTCGGCATCGCCCTCATAAAGTCCGTCGAAATAGGATTGCACGACGGCTTCGACACTCGAACGGTTCTGGCTCATGGGTCATCCCTTTGAATGATGGCTCGGGGCGAACTTAGTCGTACACGTCAAAATGCGCTATGGGAGTGCGTACCATTTGCGCGAGGACACTGTGATGACCGGATCAGAGAATTCGAACGCTCGTATCCTGGTCGGTGAATGCTATTGCCGCGCCGTGCGCTACGAGGTGGCGGACGCGTTCTCTTATGCGATGAACTGCCACTGCTCAGATTGCCGCCGCACCACCGGCGCCGCCTTCAAGCCGTTCGCCGGTATCGAGCAGGGCAAGCTCCGCATCGTCAGCGGCGAGAACCAGCGCACCATCTACGGCGACGACACCACCCATGACGCCCACTGCGCCCGCTGCGGCTCGCTGCTTTATTCCCGGGTGCGCGAGGGAAAATGGGTCCATGTCGCCATGGGAACCCTGGTCGATGCCCCCTCGATCCGACCGAGCGCCCACATTTTCGTGGGCTCGAAGGCGCCTTGGCACGAGATTACGGATAATCTGCCGCAATATCGGGGCCACGTGGGAGATGCCTGAGGGAACCTGCTGTGCACTCGTGTCTCGGCGAACCGCGGCCGGACTGGCGCGACAAACAAAAGGGGCCTTTCGGCCTGCCGCTGGCACCACCTTCGTGACCTCCGTCACAAGCGTCCGCGACGGACCCTGCTAAAGCCGTCCCAAAGGGGCTCGAACGGCCCTGAACTCGGAAGTCGTGTCATGCGCAAATTGCTCAGACTTTGCCCCCTTCTCCTCGCCGTCGCGCTGCTATTCGGCACCGGGCCCGCTTTCGCCGGAAAGCGCGTCGCGCTGGTGATCGCCAACTCCGCCTACCAGCATGCGCCGTCGCTGACGAACCCCGTCAATGACGGTTCGGTGATGGCCCGGACGCTGAAGGAGGCCGGCTTCGACATCGTCGATTCCCGGCACGACCTGACGGCGCAGGAAACCCGACGCGTGCTGCGCGAATTTGCCGACGGGACCCGCGATGCCGATATCGCCGTGGTCTATTATGCCGGCCACGGCATCGAGGTCGAAGGCTCGAACTATCTGATCCCTGTCGACGCCAAGCTGGAGCGTGACACCGACGTCTTTGACGAGGCGCTCTCCCTCGACCGCGTCCTGGTTGCGGTCGAACCGGCCAAGCAGCTTCGCCTGGTGATCCTGGATGCCTGCCGTGACAATCCGTTCGGCAAGACCATGAAGCGCACGGTCGCGTCGCGCGGCATCGGCCGCGGCCTCGCCCAGGTCGAGCCGACCAGCCCCAACACGCTGATCGCCTATTCGGCCAAGGCCGGCTTCACGGCGCAGGATGGCGACGGTGCGAACAGCCCCTTCACCGTGGCGCTGTCCAAGCATCTGACGACGCCGGGCCTCGACGTCCGCCGCGCCTTCGGCTTCGTGCGCGACGACGTGCTCAAGTCGACAGGTAACAAGCAGGAGCCGTTCGTCTATGGCTCGCTCGGCGGCGAGGACGTGCCGCTGGTGCCGGTCAAGGTGACGGCTGCGGCTCCCGCCGCGCCCGCGCCGAACCCGCAAGCCGACATCCGCCGCGATTACGAACTCGCGCTCCAGGTCGGCAACAGGCCGGCATGGGAGGCGTTCCTTGCCCAGCATTCCGACGGCTTCTATGCGAGCCTTGCCAAGCTTCAGCTCGAAAAAATCGGCGCCGAGCAGGCTCATGCGGCGGCCACCGAGAAGGCGAAGCAGGCCGAGGCCGAGCGCGATCGTCTTGCCGCACTTGGCGCGCAGAAGGATACGCAGGCCAAGGCAGTCGCCGATGCGAAGGCCGCCGAGCAGGTACAGCTTGCGGCGCAAAAGGCCAAGGAGCAGGCGCAGCAGCAGGCGGCCGCCGCCGAGCAGCAGCGCGTCAATCTCGCCGCCGCGGCGCCGAGTGCGGCGCCAGCCACCACGGCGAGCCCCGCCGGCACAAACGTCGCGTCGCTGACGCCGCCCTCCGCGCCGGCCGATCTCAGCCGCTCGGTGCAGACCGAGCTCGGCCGGGTCGGTTGCTTCTCCGGCGCCGCCGACGGCAACTGGACGACGTCCGCGCAGCGCTCGTTGTCGCAGTTCAACCGTTATGCCGGCACCAAGCTCGACGTGAAGGTGGCGAGCACCGACGCGCTCGACACGCTCAAGTCGAAACAGTCGCGCGTCTGTCCGCTGGTTTGCGAGCACGGCTTCAAGGCCGACGGCGACAAGTGCACCAAGATCGTCTGCCGTGATGGCTATGCGCTCAACGACGACAACGAGTGCGAGAAGCAGCGTGCCGCCAAGCCTGCGACCGCCAAGCCTGCGACCGCCAAGCGTGACGATGGCGACGAGCGTCCCGCGCGGCAGCGTCGTCAAGCCGGCGGTGAGGCTGCCGGAGCGGCCGGCGGCTTTGGTGGCGCTGCGGGCATCGCTGCTGCCGCTGGCGCCAGCCGCCGCTCGAGCGGCGGACAGCTATTCTGCAATAGCGCCGGCTGCCGTCCGGTCAACCGCGGCTGCCATCTCGAATATCGCGGCGGCGGCGGCCCCGGCAACGATGCCAATGCCGAGGTGTGTAATTAACTCCCAATGTCGTCCTGGCGAAAGCCAGGACCCATTACCCCAGGGAGAAGTTGCGGCGCCGAGGAGCCAACCACCAGTCTTCGCAAAACCACGGCCGGTGGCAATGGGTCCTGGCTTTCGCCAGGACGACGACTACGTCGAGATCGCGCTCGCCGCGATGTTGACCGTCAGCGCCAGCAAGGCCGTATTGTAGATGAATGAGACGATGCCGTGCGCGGTCGCGGTGCGGCGGATGGTCTTGTCGGAGATGCCGACGTCGGAGACCTGCGCGGTCATGCCGATCACGAACGAGAAATAGACGAAGTCCCAATAATCCGCGTGGTCTTCCTTGTCGCCGCTGGGAAACTGAAGGCCGCCCGGCGTGGCGTGCCGGTAATAATCATGCGCGTAATGCAGGGCGAAGATCGTGTGCACGGCGGCCCACGACAACACGATGGTGGTGATTGCGATGCTCAGCTCCAGGACGCCGCGATGCGGCGTTCCAAGCTCGGAGACGATCGCGGCGATGCTGGCGAAGGCGCCGATCGCCGTCACCAGCAGGATCACGAAGCGGCCATCGTCCTGCATCGCTGCGGCGCGGCGGATGTGCTGGTGGTCGTTGCATAGCATCATCGCGTAGACCAGCACCAGATAAACGGCGATCAACGCATCCCAGCCGAACAGAAGCCGCGTGACCAGCCGGTGCGAACCCGGGATGAGCAGGCAGACGAGAATACCAACAGCAAGCGACATGAACGTCCGCGGACGCGCATAAATCAGCCGCATCGGCCGCGACATCTTGCGAAAGCGGGCGAGGGCGGGGTCTTCCTTGCTGCCGCCCGCCATCGCGCTATCAGCTCTTCCGTTCGGCCACGAACCGCGCAGCCGCTTGCAGCACGGCGGCCCGTTCGCCGAAGATCGACACGGCGCTGTCGGCGCGCGCGAGCAGGTCGCGCACGCGCTGCTTGGCGCCTTCGATGCCGAGCTGGGTGACGAAGGTGGTCTTGCCGAGCGCTGCATCAGCGCCGGCAGGCTTGCCGAGCGCGGCGGCATCGCCTTCGACGTCGAGCAGGTCGTCGGCGATCTGGAAGGCTTCGCCGAGCGCGCGGCCGTAATCGTCGAGCGCCCGATATTCCTTTTGTGAGGCCTGGCCGAGGATCGCGCCGGCGATGCAGCCGTAGCGCAGCAGCGCGCCGGTCTTCATCTGCTGAATGCGGGCGACGTCGATCGGCTCGTTGCCGCCAAAGCGGCCTTCGCCGGCGAGGTCGAGAATCTGGCCGCCGACCATGCCGCCGATGCCGGCGCAGCGCGCCAGTGCGCGCGTCAGCAGGAGCCGCACATTGGCGTCGCGATGGATCTCGTCGCGGGTGATGATGTCGAAGGCGAGCGTCAACAGGCCGTCGCCCGCGAGGATCGCGGTCGCGTCGTCGGTCTTTTTGTGCAGGGTCGCGCGGCCGCGGCGCAGGTCCGAATTGTCCATCGCCGGCAGATCGTCGTGGATCAGCGAATAGCAGTGGATGCATTCGAGCGCCGCACCGGCGAGCAGTGCGGCTTCGCGCGACACGCCGAACACGGCCGCGCTTTCGACCACCAGGAACGGCCGCAAGCGCTTGCCGCCATTGAGGCTCGAATAGCGCATTGCGTCCATCAGTCGCTTGGGACGGGCGATCTCATCGTGCAGGATGTCGTCCGACAGCAGGCGCCCGAGCAGGGCCTCGGTGTCATCAGCGGTCTTGTCCAGACGTTTGGCGAAATCGGACGGGGACGTGCCGGTCATCAAGAAGGGCTCCAGAACTAAAATTCGGCGGGACAATCCTTTATGCGCCCGCCTCAGTCAATCGTTTGGAAGGCCTAAAAAGTGCTGGAAAAGGCCCGAATTATCACAGACTTAATGCCGGGCTCGTGGCCGCGTTTCGTTCTGCGCCGGAAAGGTTGATTTGCGCGTCGTCAAAACCCTTCTCCTGGTGCTCGTGGTCGCGGCTCTCGCGCCCTATGTCATCGCGCCGTTCTACCGTGCCGGCCATCCCGTTTCGGCGCTGATGGTCTGGCGCTCGCTTCGGGGTGCGCCGATGCAGCGGGAATGGATCGATCTGGCGGCGATGTCGCCCTCGCTGCCACGCTCGGTGGTGGCAGCCGAGGACGCCCATTTCTGCAAGCATCACGGCATCGACTGGGGTGCGCTGCGTGAGGCGATCGACGATGCGAAGGAGGACGGCACCCCGTTCCGGGGCGCTTCCACCATCACCCAGCAGGTGGCGAAAAACTTGTTCCTCTGGCAGGGGCGGGACTTCGTCCGCAAGGCGCTGGAATTCCCGTTGGCGCTGTGGATCGATCTCGTCCTGCCGAAGGCACGGATCCTGGAGATTTACCTCAACATCGCCGAACTGGGACCACAGGGCCAGTTTGGGGCCGAGGCGGCCAGCGCCTATGCTTTCGGCAAGTCGGCGGCGAACCTCTCCCCCCGGGATGCGGCGCTTCTGGCCTCGATCCTGCCGAATCCGGTCAAACGCAGCGCCAGGACGCCGGGACCGGGTGTCCGGCGGCTGGCCGGGACCTATGTGGCGAGGGCGCAGGCCAGCTCGCTTTCGACCTGCTGGCGGGAGAATCGCTGATTTCGGGTCCTTTTCGGGCGCATTTTCCGGCCCCAGAGCCCTAGATTTAAGGCAGGCCTTCCTCTATAAGCCCGGCCTTGACCGGCATTCAGCTCGCCTCGGTTTGCGGGTGCTGAGCCGTCCCTCCGCGGACGATGCCCTGATGACACCAATCCCTAGAGGATACTGAAATGGCCGTTCCGAGAAGAAAAACCTCGCCGTCGCGCCGTGGCATGCGCCGCTCGGCTGACGCCATCAAGAAGCCGACCTATGTGGAAGACAAGGATTCCGGCGAGCTCCGTCGTCCGCACCATCTCGACCTCAAGACCGGCATGTACAAGGGCCGTCAGGTCCTGAAGAAGAAAGAGTCCTGAGTTCGGGACCTTTCTTTGGGCAGGACGATCGGGCCTGCCTGATTTCGGCCAACCCATGAGATATGACAGTGACGGCGGCGGAGCTAATGCTTCGCCGCCGCATTGTCCTGTCTGGATATCTTGATCGAGAAGGCATTTCGCCGATGGTCGGTTTCCCGCTGCTCCTGATCCCGCTCGCGGTCTACAACATCATCGCTTTCCTGATGCCGAGCGTGTCCTTTACGGACGTGCTGTTCAAGGTGCCGATGATCACGGGCGAGGCCTGGCCGGTCACGCTCGCCGACGTGATGCTCGCGCTAGGTGTCGTGCTGCTGCTGCTCGAAGTGGTCAAGGGCGCGCGGCCCGGCTCGAAATTCCTGATGGATCATTTGCTGTCGCTGATCGTGTTCGGCGCGGCTGCGGCCGAATTCGTGATGTGGCCGAAATTCGGCAACTCCACCTATTTCCTTCTGGTGCTGCTCGCGATGGCCGATTTCCTCGGCGGCATCGCCCAGCGTACCCGCCGCCGCGTGGCTTATGTCGCCGAGACCGCACCAGCGCCGCGCAAGGCCAGGCGCCAGGCCGAGACGCCGGCAGATGAAGGGACGTTCGAGCCCAAGTTCGAGCCAGTGCCCGCTCCGCAACCAGCTCCGGCGGAGCCGCCCGCGCCTACGGCACAATCGGTCGCCGAATCCGTGCTGATGGATCACCCGGCGCCGAAGCCTGTGAGTACGCCTTCGCCGGAAATTCCCTCGCCGCATTTGCAGCCGGGCAACGGCACCCAGCCGTCTCCCGACGCGCCGCGCTGATTCAAGCCACCTGCCGCGTGCGCGCGGTGACGCTCGGAAGCGGGCGCTTGCTGCCATAGGCGACCTGCGCATCCTCGGAAGACACGCGGCGGAGTCGGCTCGCCTGGGGCAGATGCTCGGCATTGGCGATGAGCTGGGCGACGAAGCTGGGATCGGGGCGCGGCAGCGGTGCCTTGTGGACCCACTGCAGAATCGGCATCAGCGGCACCAGAGCCGAGCCCGTGCTGTTGTCCGAGGCGTTCGATCGATCGGTACTCAACATCGCAATCACCGTTGACCCGGCGAAGATCGTCTCGTTTCGAGACGCTGGCGCCGGTGCGTGTCATGTACTCGCAAGGCCTATGCCGGGCGGGCCGGTTTGGTTCCTGCGCGTGAGGAAACGTGGTTTCCAAATTGTTTATCAACTTTGCCTAGGGTCAATGGCGAATCTGGCTTTATCCTGTGCCGACTCAGGACTCCCCGCTGTCCCGAAACGAGGCGATTTTGACCCCCGCATTGCCGCAAGCCTCCGACATCCTGGCTGCCCTCGGCCAGGCCGTGTTCGCCTGGGACATCGCCAGCGATGCCATCGTCTGGGGTGAGCAGGTCGGCGCCATCTTTCCCGGGATTCCCGCCGAACGGCTGGCCACCGGCGCCGAATTCGCCCGGCTGATCGAGCCCGCGCAATCGCTGCGGACCGCCGCGCTGGCGCAGACCTCAGCCGTGCATGGCGCCGACGGCACGCCCTACCGGGTCGAGTACGGCGTACGCATGAGCGCCGCCGATCCCGTGGTCTGGATCGAGGAGACCGGCCGCTGGTTCGCCGGCCCCGACGGCCGCCCGGTGCGTGCGATCGGCTCCGTCCGCATCAACAATGAACGCCATGCCCGCGACGAGGAACTGACTAAGCTGGCCCGGCTCGATCCGCTGACCGGCGAGCTCAATCGCTCGCATCTGATCGCCGCGCTGGCCGAGGCTATCGAGGAGGCGACCCGTTTCCGCTCGACCGCGGCCTTCATGCTGGTCGGCATCGATCATCTCGCGCGTGTGAACGAGGCCTTCGGCTTCGACGTTGCCGACGCCGTGATCCTCGACGTCGCCACGCGCATTCGCGCGCGCTTGCGCGGTGGCGACGTGCTCGGCCGCTTCTCCGGCAACAAGTTCGGCCTGATCCTGAAGAATTGCACCGTCGACGACATGAACGTCGCCGCCGAGCGCTTCCTCGCCGGCATCCGCGACGAGGTGGTGCCGACCAAATCCGGGCCGGTGTCGGTCACCGCCTCGATCGGTGCGGTCAGCGTGCCGCGCTATGCCCGCAACACCGATGAAGCCGTCAATCGCGCCCACGAGACCCTGGACACGGCGAAACAACGCCGCGTTGGCTCGTTCGCAACCTGGCGCCCGGATGCCGCGCGCGACGCCCAGCGCCGCGTCAACATCCGCGTCACCGACGAGATTGTCACCGCACTGAATGAGCGCCGCATCAAGCTCGCTTATGAGCCGGTGGTCGCTGCCCTCTCGCGCGAGTGCGCCTTTCACGAATGCCTCGTGCGAATGGACCAGGGCGACGGCCAGGTGCTGCTTGCGCCCGACATCGTGCCGGTCGCGGAACGGCTCGGCCTGATCCGCCTGGTCGATCACCGCGTGCTCGAGCTCGTGGTCGCCGAGCTCGCGGCCGCGCCCGACATCTGCCTCAGCCTCAACATCTCCCCGGACACCACCATGGATCCGGATTGGTGGGCCGGAATCGAATCGCTCATGCGTGCCCATCCCGGCGTCGCCGAGCGGCTGATCGTCGAGATCACCGAAACCGTCGCGATCCAGGACATCGACGACGTGCGCGGCTTCGTCACCCGGCTGAAGAATTTCGGCAGTCGCATCGCCATCGATGATTTCGGCGCCGGCTACACCTCGTTCCGCAATCTGCGCAAGCTCGGCGTCGACATCGTGAAGATCGACGGCGCGTTCGTGCAGAACATCACTCGTTCGGCCGACGACCGCGCCTTCGTGCAGACCCTGATCGACCTCGCCCGCCGCCTCGACATCAAGACGGTGGCCGAATGGGTGCAGGACGAAGAAGCTGCGAACATGCTGCGCGACTGGGGCTGCGACTACATCCAGGGCCGCCTGATCGGGCTCGCCTCAGCCGATCGCCCCTGGGGCGCGCCGCCGGACAGCGTGCTGCCCGCGGCAGGATAGGAGTCTGAGCCGGATCCCTACGCCACGCGCCGAACGGTGTTCAGGCGCTCGATGACTCGCACGACCGCCGCGGCCGGTGAGGGCTTGCCGAAATAATATCCCTGAACGGCGGTGCAGCCGCATTCGCGGACGAAGTCGAGTTGTTCAATCGTCTCGACACCCTCCGCCGTGGTCTCGACGTTGAGCACCGAGCCGAGGCTGGCGATGGTGCGGACGATCGCCATACTCTCAGGGCTTTCACTGAGCGTGCCGACGAAGGAGCGGTCGATCTTGATGCGATCGAACGGAAACTTGCGCAAATAGCTCAGCGAAGAATAGCCGATGCCGAAATCGTCCAGGCTGACGCGCACGCCCAACGCGCGCAGCTGGTGCAGGATCTCGATCGTCGCCTCGCTGTCGTCGAGCAGTGCCGTCTCGGTGACCTCGAGCTCGAGCCGATGCGGCGGCAGGCCGGCCTCCGCAAGCGCGCTCGTCACCATCGTCACCAGCCCGCGCGAGCGGAATTGCACCGGCGACAAATTCACCGCGACGGCGAGATCGGGCCAGGTCGCTGCGGTCGCGCAGGCCGTGCGCAGCACCCATTCGCCGATCGGAACGATCAGCCCGGTCTCTTCCGCGATCGGAATGAATTCGGCCGGCGAGACGAGGCCGCGCGAAGGATGTTTCCAGCGCAGCAGCGCCTCGAAGCCGGTAAGTTCGGTGGTGTCGAGCCGCACCTGCGGCTGGAATGCGAGGTGGAATTCACGGGCCTCCAGCGCGCCGCGCAGATCGTGCTCGAGCGCGTGCCGGCTGCGAGCCTCTTTCTCCATTTCGGGCTCGAACAGCTGATAGGCGCCGCGCCCCTTGGCCTTGGCCTGGTACAGCGCGAGGTCGGCGCATTTCATCAGCTCGTCGGCGTCGAGCCCATGATCGGGCGCGATTGCGATGCCGACCGAGACGCCGACATGCATCGACTGGTGCTCCAGCGGCGGCGGGTGACCGATGATCTCCACCAGGCGGCGTGCGAGCCTTTCCGCCGATTGCGGCTGCGGTCCGCGCTGGAGAACCGCGAACTCGTCGCCACCGAGCCGCGCGACGGTGTCGTGCTCGCCGACATTCTCCTGCAGCTGCGCCGCGACCCAGCGCAACAGCCGGTCGCCGGCCGCGTGGCCGAGGCGGTCGTTGACGGTCTTGAAATTGTCGAGGTCGAAGCACAGCACGGCCATCGCGCCGCCGGCGATCGCGACCTGGTTCAGCCCCTCGCCCATCTTCTCGCGGAATAGCGTGCGATTGGGCAGGTCGGTGAGCGAATCGTGCCGCGCCATGTGTGCCACGCGGGCCTGGGCCTTGTGGCGCTCGGTGACGTCCTCATAGGTAACGACCCAGCCGCCATGCTCCATTCGCTTGTGATTGAGCTTGATGATGCGGCCGTCGCCCAAATAGCGGTGCAGCGTGTGCTCGCCCTCGCGCAGCCTCTCGACATAGTCGGCATAGAGCCGCGCGGCGGTGGTCTTTGGATGGATGCCGAGCTCGCAGCTGTGCTCCATGATCTCGCGCATCGACACACCCGGCTTCACCAATTCGGGTGACAGTCCGTACATCTCGATGTAGCGCCGATTGCAGACGATGACGCGCAAGCTCGAATCGAGCATGCACAGGCCCTGGCTCATGTTGTTCAGGGCCGCGTCGAAGCGTCGATACTGTTCGCTCAACTCCTCGACTGCGTGCTCGCGTTCGGTGATGTCCTCGTAGGTGGCCACAAAACCACCTTCGGCCAGGGCGCAATAGCGCACCGAGATCGTAGTGTCGTTCGACATCCGCCGGCGTATCGGCGAGGAGTTGCGGTCTGCAATCCTTGCGCTGGCGGCTTCCAGGAGTTGTTGCGGACTATACTCGGACGAGAACGCGCCGTTTGCCATCGAGCGTTCGATCAGTTCGCCGAGATGCGTGCCTGGCTTGGCTTCCTCCGGCGACAGCCGATAGATCTTTCGGTAGGTGGTGTTGCAGACGCGCAGGCGCATGTCGCTGTCGTAGAAGGCGAGCCCGTGCGCCATGTTCTCCAGCGCCGCATCGAGCATGAAGTTCTGCTGCCTCAGCATCTCCTCGTATTGCAGCCGCTCGGTGACGTCTTCGTGCACCGTCACCCAGCCGCCGTCGGGCAGAAAACGGGAAACCACCTGCACCATCCGTCCGTCATAGCGCATCACCAGCAGGGTTTTCGTCGTCCTGGTGCGCACGTCCTCCAGCCTGGTGTCGTGGAATTCGTCGGCCGACATCCCCGGCAGGTTGCCGCGCGAAAGCCAATGATCGATGGTCGCGCCGTGCGTGACGCCCGGCTTCACGATGTCCGCGTCGAGATTGTAGAGCTTCAGGAAACGTTCGTTGCAGACGACGACACGGCTGTCGGCGTCGTACATGATCAGCCCGTGCGACATGTTGGCGAGCGCGTGCTGGCTGCGCTCAGTCTGCACGCGCAGCTCCGCCTCGACCCGGGCGAGGCGGCTGACGTCGTCGCATATCGTCATCCAGCCGCCGCCGGGAAACGGCTTCAGCTCGAGCGCCATGACGAGGCCGCTTGCAAGCGTCTGTTCAGTCCGGAACGGCTGGCCGGTTGCGATCCGCGCCATGCGCGCGGCATAAAGTGTGTCGACTTCGTCTGCGGGGATATTGCCAAGGGCCACGCTGTGGGCGAGCACGTCGCGGTAGGTCGTGCCGACCCGCACGATGTCGGCCGACATGTTGAACAGCGCAAGGTAGCGCTGATTGACCAGCACGATCCGGTTGCTGGCATCGTAGACGCAGACGCCTTGCTCCATGTGGTCGAGCGCAAGCTGGCTCAGCCCGACCAGGGCCTTCGGGCCTTGCTCGCGGCGTGCATCAAGCTCGTTGTCGCGCATCGACGTCATGGGGCGGCGGGGTCTCGGCGGGCAATAGACCTAACGCAAGGTAATTCGGTCGCCGAGGCTAGCGAAGAGGCGGGAAAATTCCCTTAAGCGCCGTAGTTTACGGAGGGTGACCAGCATCGCAGTGATGCGTGCGAATGTGGAGGGGCGTGCAGGCACGCGTCGCGCCGGTCGACCTGCGCAATTGCGCGTTAGGCCCGAATGACATCGAATGTCTGGCCCAAACGGCGCCTACGGCCCGTACAGCACGAGTTCCGTATCCGTGAGATCGGCGAGCTGCGGCCGGTGTGGGCCTTTGAAATATTTGCGGCCGCGACGCTCGGTATAGATGCCGACGAGGCCGGGAACCGGGCCGTTGGAATCGACGGCGACCGCGATCTTGCCGAGCCGCAGCAGCAGCCGGCCGATGCGGCCCGCGCATTCGGTGTATTCGGCCGCGTTGCGGCAGTAGATCACCTTCATCGCGGGTGGCGCAATGATGCCACGGCGGATGCGCACCGGTTGCAGGATGAAGGGGAACGCTCCTTTCGGCGTGCGGCAGACGAGGCTGAGGCAATTGTAGCGCGCATGCCGCGTCAAGAGATCGGTCTCGGCATCGGAAAGCCCGTCGATCGTCTTGGCGTGCTGCGAGATGACCTCGATCTTGCTCCAGCGTGGGACGCGCGCCAGCGCAGGGACGGAAAAGAATATGCCGCGGCAATAGGCGCGAAAGCCCTGCGTCTCGATGATCGGCCAGGTCCAGGGCGCCGGGCTGATGTTGAGATAGGTGACGTCCTTGTGACGTTGCGCGATCTTGGTCAGGAGCGGGGCGTAATTGCGGTAGGCCGGGTCGACGTACCAGCTCGACAAATTGCACTGGATGGCGGTCTCGTCGCCGTCCCTTCGCGCCGTATAGATCAGCAACAGCACGCCGACCGGCGTACCATCATTGTCGAGCATGTAGCCGAAGCGCGGGTAGCCGTCCGGTACGGGTCGGAAGGCTTGCCGGCGCAGGCCCTGGATCCAGTAGCTGCGCGAGCGGCCGACGAAGCCGCGCGTCAGCAAGTCCGCGACCGCATCGACGTCGGGCTCGGTGATCTCGCGGCATCGGACCTTGGTATGGATCACGCTCGTCTTTCCCGTGGAAATGACCGGCCTCGTTCCGTTAGCGCCAGCCTTCGCCGTGGGCATCGGCCGCGATCTGCGGCTGCAGGCCCATGATCTCCCGTACCTTGGCGGGCCAGGCGGAAGGGTCGGTGCCGTGGGTGTGGAACATGGCCACGGCCAGGCGGTCCATGCCGAAAGCGACGCAGCCGGTGTGGGCCGGCTCGCCATTGGCGTCCTGGATGTCCCAGGTCGTGCCGAAATGCTCGCGGTGATAATTGAAGCTCATGCAGGCGGTCGGCTGCTCTTCCGAGCGCAGCGGGATCAGCAGTTCGAACTTGAGCTGCTGCTGCTTCTGGCTCACCGCCTTCATCTGACCGACGCGGCCGAAGAACGGATCGCTCGCGTAATCGACGCGGAAGGTGAGACCGAGATCGGTCGCAATCGCCTGCGCCCGCACCATCCAGCGCTCGCGGAAATCGGCGACGTCATCGGGGCTGCCGATGCAGACATATTCCCGCATCCGGAACGATTGCAGCCGGTCGAGATGTTTTGACGGTTCACGGCGGAAGCAGTCGGCGGCGACGTCGAAGCGCAGGCCACCCTTCGGCAACTGGCCGCGGCTCGCCGCGATCGGATAGACGGGATAGCAGGCCGCCGGCGACAGCACGAGGTCTGCCGGCGAGAGCGAGCTGGTCCAGTCGCCGCCGGCATCGAAGCGGCTGACCGCGGCGTTGATCTCGCGCTCGGTGCCGTGCAGGCCGCAGACGCAACCGAGCAGGTTCGGAAAGCTCTTGAGGTAGCCGGATCTTTCCAGCTGAGACCGGCTCATCACCGGCGGGAAGCGCATCACCTCAGTGCCGGCCTCGCGATGGCTCGTGATCAGCGCGGCGAGCTTTTCGACGATGCCTTCATAAAGCGCGGTCCGGGCATAGACGCCGTCAGAGCCCATGGGGTGGAACAGCTTCTCGGCGAGATGGTCCAGCGGATCCGCGATCTGCGGCGCGGTCTCAGGCGAGTTGGGGAGAACAGCAATGTTCATGTTCGGCTTTCTGCTATCTGAAATTATTCTTATTGAACGAAGGCACGTCGGTCTCGAAAGCTCGTCAGTCCCGAAGGCTTGTCGGCACGCCGCTCATCAGGGTCGACGTCGCGGCATTGGCCAGAATGCGGTCGTTGTTGATCATGATCGGCGACGACAGCACGTCGCGCAGGTGGCGGCCCATGGTGAACTCACCGTCGTTGCGGTAGCCGGAAAGGCCTGCGGTGCGCATCGCATGCATCACGGTCTCGACCGCGAGCTCCGAGGCCTGCACCTTCAGAAGCGTAATCGAAGACTGGAAGTCGAGCGAGCCGAGCGCGCGTTCGTCGTGCTCGGCGCGAGCAAAGGCGTCGATATTGGCTGATATCAGCGCCCGCAGCTTGGCCAGCGACATCTTGGCGGCGGTGAAATGCGCGGCTGCCGGAGGCATCTGTCCGCCTGAGCTGCGGGCGGCCTTGCGAACGAAGGTCTGCGCACGGGTGACGGCGGCTGCACCGATACCAGCCCAGGCCGAGGACCAGCACAGATGTGCGAACGGCGTCATGGTCTGGGCGTGGATCTTGTCGTAGGATTCCGGGAAGACGCGGTCGGTCGGGCAGTCGACCTTCAGCTCGAAGCCGGTCGAGCAGGTGCCGCGCATGCCGAGCGTTTCCCAGCCCAGCGTCCGCTTCAGCGAATAATCGTCCCTGGCGAGCGCCAGCAGTACCTGGTCAGACGCAGAAGCGTCTGTGGCGCGGCGGGCGATGGTCACGAGGCCGTCGGCCTCGGCGCCGTAGGAGATCACGGTGGCGTCGCGCAGCAGCGAGACAGTGTCGCCGGCGACGTCGACGGCGGCGGCGCTAGCGCGGATGTTGCCGCCGTTCTGGCCTTCGGTGGTGGAGGAGGCGAGCAGCCACTGGTCGCGCGCGACCCGGCGCATCATGGTTTCCATCCAGGGAATGCCGTGACCGTGCCTGACGACGCAGGCGACCTTTGTCGTGTGCATCGCGTAGATCATCGCCGTGGAGGCGCAGGCGCGTCCGAGCGTGTAGCAGACGTCGGTGAGGTCGTGGATCGAGGCACCGAAGCCGCCGAACTCGACCGGGATCATGACGCCGAGCAGCTTCTGCTCACGCGCAACCTCGAAAGCCTTGTGGGGGAAGCGGGCATCGCGATCGACCCCGTCTGCGTCGGCAGCCGCCACGGTGGCGGTCCGGGCGGCGCGCTCAATGAGGGAGGGACCCTGCTCGAGAAAGCTCGTCTGCGTCTCGTCGACAGTGAGGACTGCTTCACGCACGTTCATACTCGTCCGCCTCCGGTTTGCCGTTCAGGATCGCCGGCATCATTCGCGATGCCGCAAGCGATCCTCCGACCATCTTTGCTTATGAGATGAGGCTACGGATTTAATTCAAATTCGTCGATGAAATAGAGGGTAAACAAAGGCCAATTCCGAACGAACAGTTAAGTTCGGGTTGTTTGCATCGCCCGGATTTCCGCGGTCGCGTTAGGGATCTGTAAGAAGCCGGAATTCCAGACAATCTGAGTCATCGTTTACTAAGAAACGCGAAGTAATGGTGGCGTCCATTGCGGGATCGGCCCGCCGTGCCCATCGTAGCCGGCAACCGGTCCGACCTTTGTCGACAAATGGGAATTTACCGATGCAGGCTTTCGATACCGAATTGCGCAATCGCATCATCAAGCTGGTGAAGGGCATCCTCGCCCAGAACTCGCTCTCCGCTGAGGTCGCGCCGCAGGCCAAGCTCGTCGACGTCGGCCTGACCTCGATGGACATGGTCAATCTGATGCTCGGCGTCGAAGCCGAGTTCGACTTCACGATTCCGCAGTCCGAGATCACACCGGAGAACTTCCAGTCCGTCGAGACGCTGGAGCGCATGGTCGCGACCCAGCTGCAGTCGGCGGCCGCGGCATAATCAGGAGTGCTGGCGCGCATCCTCCTGACGGCACTTCCTGATCCCATCCCCCGTTCCAAAACCGATGTAAAACTGGCATAGCTTCCTCTCGGGATTGCGATGGCGCAAACGGGGTGGAGCAGGCATGGCGCAGGCGGTATTGGGCATCATCGGCGGCTCCGGCATCTACGATCTGCCGGGGCTGGAGGACGCTCGCGAAGAGGTGATCAGGAGCCCCTGGGGCGAGCCGTCGGCGCCCCTGCGGCGCGGCTCCATTGCCGGCCTGCCGATCGTGTTCCTGCCGCGCCACGACAAGGGCCACCGGCTGTCGCCCTCCGATATCAATTATCGCGCCAATATCGACATCCTCAAGCGCGCCGGCGTCACCGACCTGATCTCGCTGTCGGCCTGCGGCTCGTTCAGGGAGGAGCTGCCGCCGGGAACCTTCGTTCTCGTCGACCAGTTCGTCGATCGTACCCACAAGCGCGAGAGCTCGTTCTTCGGGAGGGGATGCGTCGCGCATGTGTCGATGGCGCACCCGGTCTCGCCGCGGCTGCGCATCCATCTTGCCACGGCGGCCGAAGCCGAGGGCATCGCGTTTGCGCGAGGCGGCACCTATGTCTGCATGGAGGGGCCGCAATTCTCGACCTATGCGGAAAGCATGACCTACAAGACGCTGGGCTATTCCGTGATCGGCATGACCAACATGCCCGAGGCGAAACTCGCGCGTGAGGCCGAGCTTTGCTACGCCACCGTTGCGATGGTGACGGATTTCGATTGCTGGCATCCCGATCACGACGCCGTCACCGTGCAGGACATCATCCGCGTTCTGAGCTCGAACGCCGACAAGGCAAAAGCGCTGGTGGCGCGGCTGGCGAAAGACTTCCCGCGCGAGCATGAGCCGTGCCCGATCGGCTCGGACCGCGCGCTCGATACCGCGCTGATCACCGCGCCCGAGGCGCGCGATCCCGAGCTCCTGAAGAAGCTCGATGCGGTGGCCGGGCGCATCCTGCGAACGTGATACGAAAGGCAGAATGCCATGAAGGTCGACGGCAAGCATTTCCGCAGCATCTGGCGTGAGCGCGACGGCTGGTCGGTCGGCGCGATCGACCAGCGCCGGCTGCCGCATGAGTTCATCGTTGCGAAGCTGACCTCATGCGAGGACGCGGCCGTCGCCATCCGCGACATGCTGGTGCGCGGTGCGCCACTGATCGGCGCGACCGCAGCTTACGGCATGGCGCTGGCGATGCGCGAGGATGCTTCCGACGCCGGGCTGAAGCGCGCCTACGACACGCTCGTGGTGGCGCGGCCGACGGCGATCAATCTTAAATGGGCCCTGGACGAGATGCGCGCGAGCCTCGCGCCGATCGATCCGCTGGAGCGCGCCGAAGCTGCCTATGCGCGCGCCGACGAGATCGCCGAGCAGGACGTCGAGATCAACCGCGGCATCGCCGGCAATGGCCTGAAACTCATCGAGGCGATCGTCGCAAAAAAGAAGTCGGGCGAGACCGTCAATGTGCTGACCCATTGCAACGCCGGCTGGCTTGCGACCGTCGACTGGGGCACGGCGACAGCGCCGATCTATCTGGCGCATGAGCGCGGCATCAAGGTCCATGTCTGGGTCGACGAGACGCGTCCGCGCAACCAGGGCGCCTCGCTCACGGCCTGGGAGCTCGGCCATCACGGCGTGGCGCATACGGTGATTCCGGACAACACCGGCGGGCATCTGATGCAGCACGGCATGGTCGATCTCGCCATCGTCGGCACCGATCGCGTTGCTGCCAATGGCGACGTCTGCAACAAGATCGGCACATATTTGAAGGCGCTCGCCGCGCACGACAATAACGTGCCGTTCTATGTCGCGCTGCCGTCGCCGACGATCGACTTCGCCGTCGATGACGGCATCCGCGACATCCCGATCGAGCAGCGCAGCGGCACGGAAGTCACCGACATGACCGGCCGCACTGCAGACGGAAGACTTGAGACGGTGCGCATCGTGCCGGAGGGCTCGCCGGTCGCGAATTATGCCTTCGACGTCACCCCGGCGCGGCTCGTCACCGGCCTCATCACCGAGCGAGGCGTGTTGAAAGCCGATCGTGCGTCACTTGCCGCGGCGTTTCCGGAGCGGATCGCAGCCACGGCGGAGTAGCTTTCGTAGGGTGGGCAAAGGCGCATCGCGCCGTGCCCACCATATTCATTCCGGGCCACGCGAGCTTTGGTGGGCACGCTTCGCTTTGCCCACCCTACGGTTCACCGCCTAGCTCAGCTTCAATCCCGTCGCGGCCTCGAGCTCGGCGATCGCCTGGGCGCCGCTGGTCACCTTGATCGTCGTCATGCCCATCTCGCGTGCCGGCTTCAGATTGACGCCGAGATCGTCGAGATAGACGCAATTCTTCGGATCGACCTTCAGCATTTCGACCATCAGCTGATAGATGCGCGGGTCAGGCTTGCGCAGGCCGATCTTGGCGGACTCGATCACATGATCAAACAGCACCATCACCTCGGCGACATAGAGTGAGCGCCCGGTCATGCTGCCGATCGCATTGGCCGGCAGATTGTTGGTAATGCAGCCGGTCTTGAATTGCGCCTTGATGCGCTTCAGCGCTTCGACCATCTCGGGGCGCAGATCCCCCTGAAGCAGCGGGAGCACATCGCGGCCGCGCACCTCTGCGCCGAGCGCCAGTGATTCCGTCGCGAACAAATGATCGAACGTGTCGATGTCGACCTCGGCGCGCTCGAACTTGGCCCATGCGTTTTCCAGATGATTGGCGGCGTTGGTGCGCCGGATGATGTCGATGGGCAGGCCACGCTCTGTCTCGAACCGCGTGAACGCCTCAAACGGCGAACTCGTCAGCACGCCGCCAAAATCAAAGATCACAGCCTCGATCGTCAAGATCCCGCCCTCGTCAATTCCTTTCCAAGAGCGCTAGCATGCGCTATCGGCAAGGGCCAGTCCGAAGCCATCCCACCGCCGTCAGCGATGCCGATACCAAAGCGTGTTCCCATGAAAAAGCTTGTAACCATCATCGCAACCGCGCTGCTGCTCGCCACGCCCGCCTATGCCATCGTTGGCGGCGGCACGCCGCAGGCCGATGGCGTCGCGCGCGCCGTCGTCACGATCGTCGGCTCGCGCGGTAATTTCTGTACCGGCACCCTGGTTGCGCCAAAGCTGGTGCTCACCGTTGCCCACTGCGTGCAGCCCGGCGCGGACTACAAGATCGTCGATCGCGGCACCGACGGGCAGCCGCAGCTGCTGAATGTCCGCACCGTCGCGATCCATCCGAATTTCAACATGCAGGCGATGCAAGCGCATCGCGCTACCGCCGACCTGGCGCTTCTGCAATTGGAAATTCCACTCAAGGGAAAATCGACGGTGCCGGTCGGTGCGCCGAATATTCCGATCCAGGTCGGCAGCCGCTTCGTCATCGCCGGTATTGGCGTCACCGTGCGTGGCGACGGCAAGAGTGGCGGCGCGACGCGTGTTGCCGGCCTCGTCGCGACGGGGCAGCCCGGCACGCTCCAGATCAGGCTGGTCGACCCCGTAACCAACGGTGTTCGCGACGGAATTGGGGCTTGCACCGGTGATTCCGGCGGTCCCGTGTTCGAGGACAAGCCGACCGGAGCCGTGCTCGTCGGCGTCATCAGTTGGTCCACGGGGCCGAACGGAGCCGCCGGCTGCGGCGGGCTGACCGGCGTCACGCCGCTCACGCTCTATCGCGACTGGATCTTGCAGACCGCGCGGATCTGGGGTGCGGCGCTGTGATTTGACCGCGCCCTGATCTATGTCATCTTGAAGCGGAAGCGCGATGGGCAACCACGTCCGTCGCGGAGGAAACGCGCCGCCCAATCAAGGGCGGGCACAAAAACAAGCAAGGCATAGAAGCAACAATGAATGTCGCTGTTCGCAGTCACGCCACGGCCAAACAAGCTTCTGAACATTTCGACGTGCTGATCGTCGGTGCCGGTATCTCGGGTATCGGTAGCGCCTATCACATGACCAAGCAGCTTCCGGGTGCGAGCTTCGTCATCCTGGAAACGCAGGCGACGTTCGGCGGCACATGGACCACGCACCGCTATCCCGGAATTCGTTCGGACAGCGACCTCCACACCTTCGGTTATAGCTTCAAGCCCTGGGTCGGGCCGCCGATCGCGACCGCCGACGAAATCCTCGCCTACATGAAGGAGGTGATCGACGAAAACGATATCGCGCGGCATATCCGCTACAAGCACAAGATCAATTCGGCGAGCTGGTCGAGCGAACAGAACCTCTGGACCATCGAGGCGGTGACGATCGACACCGGCGAGCCGAAAACTTTCACGGCGAACTTCCTCTGGATGTGCCAAGGCTATTACCGCCATTCGGAAGGCTATACGCCGGAATGGAAGGGCACGGATCGCTTCAAGGGCCGAATCGTTCATCCGCAGACCTGGCCGATGATATCGACCTCGCGAACAAGAAGGTCGTCGTGATCGGCTCCGGCGCGACGGCGGCGACGCTGGTGCCGAATATCGCCGACAAATGCGCGCATGTCACAATGCTGCAGCGGTCGCCCACCTATTTCCGTCTCGGGCGCAACGCCATCGAGATCGCGGAGGAGCTGCGCCGGCTTCAGATCGACGAGGCCTGGATCCACGAGATCGTCCGCCGCAAGATCCTGTTCGAGCAGGACGCGTTCACCAAGCTTTGCTTGTCAAAACCCGAGCAGGTGAAGCAAGAGCTGATCGGGCAGATCAGCGCGGTGCTCGGTCCGGAGTACGATGTCGACACACATTTCACGCCGAGCTACCGGCCCTGGCGGCAGCGCATCGCCTTCGTGCCCGATGCCGATCTGTTCAAGGGCATCGCCAGCGGCAAGGCGTCTGTCGTCACCGACGAGATCGAATGTTTCGTCGAGAACGGTATCCAGCTCAAATCCGGCAAGCTGCTGGAAGCTGACATCATCGTCACCGCGACCGGCTTCAATCTCGCGGCGCTCGGCGACATCGCCTTCGAGATCGACGGCAAGCCGCTCGCTTTCGGCGACACCGTCACCTATCGCGGCATGATGTTCACGGGCGTGCCGAACATGGTCTGGGTGTTCGGCTATTTCCGCGCCAGCTGGACGCTGCGCGTCGACCTCGTCGCCGACTTCGTCTGCCGCCTGCTCGGTCACATGAAGTCCAAAGGCAAGAAGAAGGTCGAGGTCAAGTTGCGCGCCGAAGACCACAACATGCCGATCCTGCCCTGGATCGATCCGGAAAACTTCAACCCCGGCTACATGATGCGCAACATGGACCTGCTGCCCAAGCGCGGCGACAAACCGGAATGGCAGCACAGCCAGGATTACTGGACCGAAAAGGACGAGATCCCGAAGACGGATCTGGATGGCGGGGAGTTCGTGTACGGGTGAGGCGCGGCAGGCGACGCTACAAACTTCTCCGTCGTCCTGGCGAAAGCCAGGACCATCACCCCAGGGAGAAGTTGCGGCGCGAGCTTGTCATCAAGAGTCTTCGCCATACGACGTACCGTGGTAATGGGTCCTGGATCGGCGCTCCGCTTCGCTGCGCTTGTCCAGGACGACGGCGGTGGGGGGTCAGGAATTCCTTCTTGTTGCATTCGTTGCAATCGCCGCAGCCGCAGTCCGGTTCTCGACCCCAAGCTTGGAGTAGATCTGCTCGAGATGCTTGTCGACCGTGCGCGGGCTCAAGCCCAAGATCTGCGCGATGTCGCGGTTGGTCTTGCCCTTGCTGAGCCAGGCCAGCACCTCGCCTTCGCGGGTGGTGAGGCCAAGCTCGCTGGTGAATTCGGGTGGCGGCGCGGTGCCGGACTCCCTGGACAGCCGCAGCAGGAACTCGTTCGGCGCGGTCTCGCCCATGTAGTACAACCGGAGTTGAGGATTGTCGGGCAGGGACGCGGCCTGAGACTTCGAGCTGCCCTTGCCCTTGGCCTGCTCCAGCCATTGCAGCAATGATACCGGCAGGACGAAATCGTCGTCGGCCTGCGCGCCGTGGTGGTCCGCCAGCAGCTTCTGCGCCTGCGGGGTCGCCCACAATAATTTGCCCTGGCGGTTGACCGCGAACAGGAATCGGCCCGAGACGTCGAGCGCAGCGCGTGCGCTTTGCGTCAGCCGCGCATTGCCGAGATGAACGCGGATGCGCGCCAGCATCTCCTCGATCACGATCGGCTTCGTCACGTAGTCGACGCCGCCGGCCTCCAGCCCGCGCACGATGTGCTCGGTCTCGGCGAGCCCCGTCATGAAGATCACCGGGACATTGGCAAGGCCCGCATCACGCTTGAGGCGGCGGCAGGTCTCGAACCCGTCCATGCCCGGCATCACCGCGTCGAGCAGCACGATGTCAGGCGTGATCTGGTCGACGATGCGCATTGCGGCCGCGCCGTCGAGCGCCACCATCACCGTCATCCCGGCGCTGTCGAGCGCGTCGGTGAGCAGCCGCAGCGTCTCCGGGGAGTCGTCGACAACGAGCGCGACGTCGCGCTTTTTCGACTCAGTGCTCATACGCATGCAACGTCTTCAATGTGGCCATGTACTGGTCGAGATCGAAGCGGTCGATCAGCGACCGCATTTCCGCGACGAAGTCGGCATGTTCAGGGTGCTCGCTGCCGATCTCGTCCAGCTTCAACTGGATAGCCTTGACGTAGCCGATCTGACCAAGCCCGATCAGCGCCTCGATGTGTTGGACAGGCGGCCGCGAGCCGCTTTCGGGCCGCCACAGCGGCACGGCGATCTCCTCCGAGCCGTATTGCCATTCGATCTTCAGAAGCTGGCGGATGCTTTCCAAAAGCCTGGGAATGTCGATCGGCTTCATCAGATAACCATCGTGGAAAGGCTGTGCCAGCGGTGTGCCGTGGGCCTCGAGCGCGCTGGCAGACACCATCAGGATCCGCGCCTGATGGTGGCCGCTGGCGCGTAGCGTCTCCGCGACCGTCCAGCCATCCATGCCAGGCATGGAGATGTCGAGCAGGAACAGATCGGGCCGGCAGTGCTGGGCCAGTGCCAGGCAACCAGGTCCGTCGGGCGCGCTGAGCAGGATGAAGCCGAGTGGTGTCAATACCTCACGCAGGAGGTCGCGATGCACGGGATCGTCGTCGGTAATGAGGATGGTCTTGCGCGTGCCGTGATAGCCGGAGATCGGGGCCTCCACCGGCGCAATGCGCTGCGGATTGGTGACTTCCGAGAGCAGCATCTTGACCTTGAACGTGCTGCCGCTGCCGACCGTGCTCAAGACCTTGATGTCGCCGCCCATGACGCCGGCGAGCAGCCGGCTGATGGTCAAGCCCAGTCCGGTGCCGGTCTGTGGCTGCGAGACACCGAGCGCGCCGCGCTCGAACGGTGCGAAAATGCGTTCGAGATCGTCGCCCTGGATGCCGGGGCCGGTGTCGATCACCTCGAACTCCGCGACCGGGCTGCGATAGTGCACCACGAACTGCACACTGCCGGTCTGGGTGAATTTGATCGCGTTGGACAGCAGATTGATCAGCACTTGGCGCAGCCGCTTTTCGTCGGCATAGACCACGATCGGTAAATGCGCCGGACGCCTGAACACGAAGTCGATGCTCTTGGCGGCGGCCTGAAGGCGGAACATGCCGACGAGCTGGTCGAGGAATTCGGTCAAGCGCACCTCGTCGCGCGACAGGTACAGCCGCCCCGCCTCGATCTTGGAGATGTCCAGAATGCCGTCGATCAGGCCGGAGAGGTGATCGGCGCTGCGGCGGACGACGCGGACCTGGTCGCGCGGCTTGGTGTTGAGCGTGGTGTCCTGCTCCAGGAGTTGGGCATAGCCGCTGATCGCGTTGAGCGGCGAGCGCAGCTCGTGGCTCAGGCCGACCACGTAGCGGCTCTTGGCGAGGTTGGCGGATTCGGCGATTTCCTTGGCGCGCTGGAGCTCTGCGTCGGTGCGCTTGTGGGCATCGATCTCCTGGATCAGCAGCGTGGTCTGGCGCCGGGTCTCGGCCTCGGCGGCCCGTCGGCTCTGCTGCGCCAGCACGAACAGCCAAGCCACGACCCCGATGATGATGCTGAGCGAGAAGAACACCTTCCAGAGCACGTGGGAGACGAGCATGTTCTCGCCTGGCACGCTGACCGAGGTCTGGAGGTAGATCAGCCCCAGCACCAGCGCGACGAGGCCCGCGGAGACCACGAACACACCGATGTAGTGGCCGAACTGCGAATTGATCCGCTGATAGATCGACTGCGGCAGGATCCTGGCGAGCGCGTCGGCGAACTGCACCTGCGCCCGCGCATGCGGTTTGCACAAATCATGGCAGCGCGCGTCGAGCGAGCAGCATAGCGAGCAGATCGGGCCGGCATAGGCAGGACAGGAGGTCATGTCCTCCGGCTCGAAATGGTGCTCGCAGATGCAGCACTGGATCGATTCGATATTGGCCCAGCTCCGCTTCGGCTTGCGCGCGATGTAGTATTTACCGTCGGTGAGCCAGGCGATGACGGGCGCAGTGACGAAGGCGACCGTCAGCGCGACGAAGGCCGCGAGCGCTTTCATGGTCGAGCCGAACAGGCCGTAGAATGCCGCGATCGAGACGATGGTCGCGATCGTCATCGCGCCGACGCCGACCGGGTTGATGTCGTAGAGATGGGCGCGCTTGAACTCCATCTGCGGTGGGCGCAGGCCGAGCGGCTTGTTGACCACGAGATCGGACACCAGCGCGCCGACCCAGGCGATCGCGACATTGGAATAGAGCGCGAGCGTCTGCTCCAAGGCCTTGTAGACGCCGATCTCCATCAGCAGCAGCGCCACCATCACGTTGAACACCAGCCAGACGACCCGGCCGGGATGGCTATGTGTCAGACGCGAGAAGAAGTTCGACCAGGCGATCGAGCCTGCATAGGCGTTGGTGACGTTGATCTTGAGCTGCGACAGGATCACGAACGCGCCGGTGAGTGCCAGGGCCATGTCCGGCTGCGACAGCACGTAGCGAAACGCTTCGAGATACATGTGCGCCGGCTCGGCCGCCAGCTCGCTGGAGAGACCGTGGCTCAGCGCGAAGAAGGCGAGAAACGAGCCCAGCAGCAATTTCAGCGCGCCGAAGATGATCCAGCCGGGGCCCGCGATCAGCAGGGCGGCCCACCACGACGTTCGCGAGGTGCGGCGGTCGCGCGGCAGGAACCTGAGGAAGTCGACCTGCTCGCCGATCTGGGCCACCAGCGAAAACACCACGGAAGATGCGACACCGAACAGCAGCAGATCGAAATGTCCGCTGGGGTCGCCGTGCTCGCCGGCGAATTTGCGCCACTCCGTGAACGAGTAAGGATTGGCCCAGGCGATCGCCGCGAAGGGCAGGATGTGCAGGATGATCCAGATCGGTTGCGTCCAGAGCTGGAAGCGGCTGATCAGCGTGATGCCGTAGGTGACAAGCGGGATGATCGCGACGGCGCTGATGAGATAGCCGATCGGGCGCGGAATGCCGAAGCACATCTCGAGCGCCGTGGCCAGGATCACCGCTTCGATCGCGAAGAAGATGAAGGTGAAGGAGGCGTAGATGAGCGAGGTGACGGTCGAGCCGATATAACCAAAGCCGGCGCCGCGGGTGAGCAGGTCAATGTCGATGCCGCATTTGGCGGCATAATAGGCAATCGGAACGCCGCAGCAGAAGATGATGGCGGAGACGACGAGGATCGCGGCGGTGGCGTTGGTCACGCCGTAGTTCAGGGTGATGGTGCCGCCGATCGCCTCCAGAGCGAGAAAGGAGATGGCGCCCAGTGCGGTGTTGGCGACGCGGGCGGCGGACCACCGGCGCGCGCTCTTGGCGGTGAAGCGCAGCGCGTAGTCTTCCAGCGTCTGGTTGGCGACCCATTGGTTGTACTGGCGCCTGACGCGATCTATCCGCTGCCGCCCTGCCACTTAACCCCCACTCCCGAATTCCCGCATCCCTCGCAAAACCTGTACCAAAAGCCTACGTCGTCATTTTGCGGTGCAGTATACGCGATCTTGCGTATGCTTGCAGTGCACAAATTCGAGCCATCCTCACGGCACCAATCGCGTGTCCTCGAACAACAGTGGGGTGCTCATGTCAGACGAAGCGAACAAGGGCCTGTTATCGCCGCTCCGGCGCAAATTATTGATGGGAATGGCGGCCGTGCCGGCCATCACCATGCTACCGCGAGCATCTTTTGCGCAGGCCCCGGCGACCTCGGCGGTCAATACCACGGGTCTCGCGGTCACCGACACCGAGGTGACGGTCGGCATCCTGCATTCGGCGACCGGCACCATGGCGATCTCCGAGACCGGCTCGATCGAAGCCGAAAAGCTCGCCATCGAGCAGATCAATGCCATGGGCGGCGTGCTCGGGCGCAAGATCAAGTTCATCCAGGAAGACGGCGCCAGCGATTGGCCGACCTTTGCCGAAAAGGCCAAGAAATTGCTGGTCAACGACAAGGTCGCGGCGATCATGGGCTGCTGGACCTCGGCGTCCCGCAAGGCCGTGCTGCCGGTCATGGAGCAGTACAACGGCATGCTCTATTACCCGACCTTCTATGAAGGTCTCGAGCAGTCCAAGAACGTGATCTACACCGGCCAGGAAGCCACTCAGCAGATCCTCGCCGGCCTGAATTGGATCGCCAAGGAGAAGGGTGCGAAGTCGTTCTTCTTCATCGGCTCCGACTACATCTGGCCGCGCACCTCGAACAAGATCGCGCGCAAGCATGTCGAGAACGTGCTGAAGGGCAAGGTCGTCGGCGAAGAGTATTATCCGCTCGGCAATACCCAATTCAATTCGGTCATCAACAAGATCAAGCTGACCAAGCCCGACGTGATCTTCACCGACGTCGTCGGCGGTTCGAACGTTGCGTTCTACAAGCAGCTCAAGGCCGCGGGCATCGATCTCTCCAAGCAGGCGCTGCTGACGATCTCGGTGACTGAAGACGAGATCGACGGCATCGGCGGCGAGAACATTGCGGGCGCCTATGCCTGCATGAAGTACTTCCAGTCGCTCGACAATCCCAACAACAAGACCTTCGTGCCCGCGTTCAAGAAGATGTGGGGCGAGAAGACCGTGATCGGAGACGTCACCCAGGCTGCCTATCTCGGCCCGTGGCTGTGGAAGTTGACAGTGGAGAAGGCGGGCTCCTTCGACATCGACAAGATCGCGGCGGCATCGCCAGGCATCGAGTTCAAGGGCGCTCCGGAAGGCTATGTGCGCATCCACGAAAATCATCACCTCTGGTCGAAGACCCGGGTGGGGCGCGCCAAGCTCGATGGCCAGTTCGAGCTGATCTACGAGACCGCCGATCTGGTCGAGCCGGATCCGTTCCCCAAGGGTTACCAGTAAGACCAGAGCTACCAGTCAGTCACGGCGTTCGCCGCCGTTTCCCTCTCAGGCAAACCCTCTCCCTGGCGTGGACCGCAAATCCACGCCCAAGACCCCCCCGGGGGGCCCCCGCCCCCCGCCCCCAGAGCAGCATCCCGTCCGCGTAGTCGCCGCTCAGCTCGATGATCTCACCGTTAATTCTCAGTTGCATGACTCAAACCTCTCGATCAGCTCGCGCTTCCGGGATGGAACGTTCAGATGCGCCGGCGCTGTTCGCCGGATTTCTCTCGAATAGCAGATGCATCGGGTTTTCGAGTACATAGGGGAAAGGCGGCCGCGTTGCACATCAATCAAAGTGCCTGCGTATGCAATGGTAGGGCCGGCCAGACCTCACAGTTCGCTCTCATATCGCTGTCGACGGCTGCGGAGGATACATGGTAGAAACAAAAAAGGACGATCGCCCGGCGCAGCGTTACGGAAGCCGCAGGTTACGGCGACTGTCTTGCTCTGGGCGGGCCAAATCTCCTTCGATAGGCCGTGCCGGTGCCGCGCGGAATCGACTACTACCTCCACTCGCGGAGTTGATGGAGTGAGAGCTCACTCTAGTGAAGGTACGGTTACAGAATGGTGGCGCCATGATCGCCTGATCATTCCATTTTTCGCTAGCTGCGTCTGGTAGGCTATTCACGGATACACCTTCCGACACGAAGGTCCGGCTTGTTCGCGCGCGTGCCATGCCTTGAATTGCCAATCTGCCCCGAGATAGATGTGAAAAAGGTTTTGTACCATTCAAACACGCAGGCCAGCGTCCTGCTTCCATTAGGTGCGCGATGCGGCCGATTGACATCACATACGCGCGCCCCGTCAGGCTGAAGGCGATACTATATTCTGTTCGATGAGTACGAGGCTCATACCTTCAGTACAAAGTAGAGGTGCGCAAATGCAATTTAGGGCGGGATGGCACCGGCCCTTGCTTGCTTTCACTACGTTTGCTCACCCTTCAGGCACGATGCTGACACGCTTTCAGGAAGAACTTAAGCCCGGTCTCGATTTCCTGCTCGATCTCTTGCTCGGTGATATCGTTGAGGCCCAACACAACTCGCAGCGGCAGTTCGCCGCGCACCAATGACAGAAACTGTCTGGCTGCCTCCACCGGATCGTCAAAATTTACCAGTTTCTTGGCCCTGGCTTCGTCGAGAAATATGGAAAGCCGCTGGGTGGTCGCTTCGGGTCCGCTCTCGTAAAAAAGCCGGGCGAGCAAGGGAAACCGTCCACTCTCGTTGGCGATGATGCGGACGAAAGCGACGTCCTTTCGATGGATGAAGCTGTTGAGGTATTGCCTGGCAAACTCCCGCAGCGCCTCGGATAGGCCCGCGGACAATTTCGGCACCGGCAAGTCGCCTTGCAGGCTCTCGCACTCCGCGACGATCAAGGACGCAAACAACGCCTCCTTACTCGGGAAATAGGCATAGAGCGTGGCCTTGGAAACGCCGGCGGCTTTCGCAATGGCGTCCATGCTGGTTGCGGAAAACCCTTGATCGAGGAAGAGCTCCCACGCCGCGCGGCTGACGAGGTCGACCTTGCGGCCGGCGTGTGAACCCTCTTTTTCGTGAGCTGGGTGTTCGGTGGTTTCGATCAAAGCGGATCTCCTTGCCTCGCAGCGCGCTTCCCAGGGGGAAACCCGCAACATCTCGAACTGTCATCAACTGAGACAAAAGAACAGATGGCAGCGATCAGAATTGTCCCTGCTTCGATAACGAAAAACTGAACGGTCTAGTACCGTTGACAATCCTGTCGTCCGCAGTCAAGTACTGAACTGTACAGTTCTGAGCGGGCCTCAATGACTTACCGAAGATGGTTAAAGAGTGGTGTTTTAATACCCCTTGCGCATGCCCTCGCCCTGGGAGGTTGCGCGGTGGGTCCTGATTTCGTTTCGCCAGCGCCGGCGGTGGGCGGGTATACGGCCGGCCGATTGTCCGCAGCAGCTGGCGCGGATGGGCCCGGCGGAACGGCGCAAGGGTTCGTCGGAGGCGCCGACGTGCCGGGGATCTGGTGGAAGGTGTTTCGCTCGCGACGGATCGAAGCCTTCGTCAGGGAAGCGATCGACAATCATCCAGATATCACGGCAGCGCAGGCGGCGCTGCGCCAGGCACGCGAGGTCGCCGCGGCCGACATGAGCGCGCTGCTGCCGTCCATCACCGGAAGCGATAGCGTAACCCGCAGTCAGACGCCCTTGGCTGAATCCGGACGGACCGGACCGTCGTCCTTGTTCACTCTCTACAAAACGTCCGTTCCCATTTCTTTCACGCCCGACATCTTCGGCGGCAAGGCGCGCGGAATCGAGGCTGATCTTGCCTATGCCGACTATCAGCGCTTTCAGCTCGAGGCGACCTATCTGACCTTGACGGCCAACGTCGTCACGACCGCGATCAGTGACGCCTCGTACGCGGATCAGATTCGCGTCACCGAAGAACAGATCGATGGACAGCGCCAGTTGGTGGCATTGCTCGAACAGCAGTTCGCGCTAGGTGCCGTTTCAAATGCCGACGTCCTGACCCAGAAGGCCCAGCTTGCGCAGACGGTCGCGACCCTGCCGCCCTTGCAGAAATTGCGCGCGCAGAATCGCAACCAGTTGATGGCTTATCTCGGCCGTCTGCCGAGCCAGGACAGGGGGGAAGCGGTCCCACTGTCGAACTTGCGCCTGCCGCGCGACCTGCCGGTCAGCGTCCCTTCCTTGCTGGTGCGTCAGCGGCCGGATATCCAGGCCGCCGAAAGCCAGGTGCATCAGGCCAGCGCAAACGTCGGCGTGGCCGTCGCCAACATGCTTCCGAACGTCACGTTGTCGGCCTCCGGCGGAAGCTCAGCACTCGCATTGTCGGGTCTTTACGGCCCGCAATCCGCCGCCTGGAGCGTGGCGGCCGGTGTCACCGGACCGATTTTCGACGCCGGAAATCTGTTTCACACCAAGGAATCCAAAGTCGCGGCGTTGGAGCAGTTCGGCGCGAAATATCGCTCGACCGTCATCACCGCATTCCAGAATGTCGCCGACGCGCTCCGCGCGATTCAATCGGATGCCGACCTCCTGAAGGCCCAGGTCGAGGCGGAAAAAACCGCCGCCGAAAGCCTCAAGATGTCCCAGGCTCAATTCAAGGCCGGTTCGACGACGTTCATCTCCGTCATCAACGCCGAACAGACGCTGCTGAACGCGCGGATCAATCGCGTCAAGGCCCAAGCTTCGCGCTATGCGGACACCGTTGCGCTGTACCAGGCGCTCGGTGGCGGCTGGTGGAACCGGATCGATGAATCACCCGCCGCCGAGGTGAGGCCCGCCGGCGTTGCCGCGATATTCGTACCCGCGGGCGCATTGCCGCCGCAGCCGGCTCCGTCAGCCAACTAAAGCGAAAGTCCCGACGCCATGTTCAAACGCATGATCATCATGTTGTGTGTCATCGGAGCGGTATTTGCCGCCCTTGCCTGGTTCGTCAATTTCCGCGCCGGCATGATCAAGCAGGCCATGGCCTCGCTGGCGGATCCTCCGCAGACGGTCTCGACGACCACGGTCAAGTCCAGCGACTGGCAATCCACGCTGACGGCAATCGGCACGTTCCGCGCGGTCAACGGCGCAGATCTCTCCCTGCAGCAGCCCGGCATCGTCGACAGCATTCATTTCGAGTCCGGCAAGGACGTCGACGTCGGCGACGCTCTGCTCGAGCTGCGCAAGGAGGACGACGTCGCCAAGCTGCAATCGCTGCAGGCCACGGCCGACGGCTACGGCATCACGTTGCGGCGCGATCAGGGGCAGCTGAAGATCAATGCAGTCAGTCAGGCAACGGTCGACGGCGACGCCGTCAACGAGCGCAACGCGCTCGCATTGGTGGCCCAGCAGCGGGCGCTGGTGGATCAAAAGACGCTGCGGGCGCCGTTTGCGGGACGTCTCGGTGTACGTCAGGTCGATGTCGGCCAATATCTGACGGCCGGCACCACCATCGTCACGCTGCAAGCCCTCGACCGCCTCTTCGTCGACTTCACGTTGCCGCAGCAGGCGATCGATCAGGTCACGGTCGGGCAAGAGGTTCTGGCGCGCGTCGACGCGTTTCCGGACCGGAGTTTCAGGGGCATCGTGCAGGCCTTCAACTCCAAGGTCGATCAAACCAGCCGCAACGTTCAGGTCCGCGCGCTTTTCGACAATGCGGACCGCAAGCTCCTGCCCGGCATGTTCGCGCGGATCGACGTGCGGGTCGGGCGTCCCACCAGCTACCTCACGCTGCCGCAGACCGCGATCGTCTACAACACGTACGGCGAGTCCGTCTTTCTCGCGGTCAAGAGCGACGCGTCAGGCAAGCAGGGATTGGTCGCTCGCCAGACCTTCGTCAAGACCGGCGCCAGCCGCGGCGATCAGGTGGCGGTGGTCTCGGGACTCGATCAGGACGCGACCGTGGTCACGGCCGGCCAGATCAAGCTGCGGAACGGCACCCTGCTGAAGATCGATAATTCTGTCACCCTGCCGAACGATCCAAATCCGTCACCCGTCGATCAGTGAGATAAAAACGTGTCCTTTACCGACATCTTCATTCGTCGGCCGGTGCTTGCGATCGTCGTTAGCCTGATGATCCTTGTGCTGGGCCTGAAGTCGATGACGTCGCTGCCGATCCTGCAATATCCGCGCACACAGAACGCGATCGTCACGGTGACGACGACGTACTACGGCGCGGATTCTGCGATCGTTGCCGGCTTCATCACCACGCCGCTGGAAAACGCCATCGCTCAGGCCAACGGCATCGACTACATGGCGTCGACCAGCCAGTCCGGCACCTCGACCATCACGGTCAACCTGCGGCTGAACTTCGATTCCGGCAAGGCGCTCACCGAGATCAACACCAAGGTCAATTCGGTCCTCAACCAGCTTCCGAGCGGCGTCCAGCAGCCAGTTCTGACCGTCAAGGTCGGCCAGACCATCGACGCCATGTATCTCGGCTTCAGCAGCGACGCGCTGGCGCCGAACCAGGTCACCGACTATCTGATCCGCGTGGTGCAGCCCAAGCTGCAGGCCGTGACGGGCGTGCAGACCGCGGAGCTGCTCGGCAACAAGACCTTCGCGCTGCGTGCCTGGCTCGATCCGATCAAGCTTGCGGCCTACGGGCTGACCGCATCCGACGTATCGACCGCGCTGTCGAGCAACGACTACATCGCCGGGCTCGGCACCACCAAAGGCCAGATGGTGCAGGTCAACCTGACCGCGGCCACGAACCTGAAATCTCTTCAGGAATTTCGCGACCTCGTCGTCAAGCAGGCGGGCTCCTCCAATGTCAAATTGTCCGACGTGGCGAACGTCACCCTGGGCTCGGAAGATTACGACTCCTCGGTCGGCTTCAACGGAAAGCGCGCGGTCTACATCGGCATCCAGGTTGCGCCAAACGCCAACCTGCTCGACGTCATCAAAGGCGTCCGGGCCGTCTATCCCGACATCAAGGCGCAGCAGCCCGAGGGAATGAATTCCGAGATCATCTACGACTCCACCGACTTCGTGAACAGCTCGATCGACGAGGTGATCCATACCCTGGTCGAGGCGCTTCTGATCGTCACCGTGGTGGTCTTCCTGTTCCTCGGCTCGTGGCGGTCGGTGCTGATTCCCGTGATCGCAATTCCGCTGTCGCTGATCGGTACCTTCACCCTGCTGCTGACGCTCGGCTTCTCGATCAACCTCCTGACGCTGCTGGCCTTGGTACTGGCGATCGGCCTCGTGGTCGATGACGCCATCATCGTCGTCGAGAACGTCAACCGGCATCTGGCCGAGGGCACGAAGCCGTTGCAGGCGGCGATCATGGCCGCGCGGGAACTGTCGGGCCCGATCCTGGCCATGACGGTCGTGCTGATCGCGGTCTACGTGCCGATCGGATTCCAGGGCGGCTTGACCGGCGCGCTCTTCACCGAGTTCGCCTTTACACTCGCCGGCGCAGTCGCGGTGTCGGCCATCATCGCGCTGACGCTCACACCGATGTGCTGCGCGTTCATTCTCAAGCCGCCGAACACCGGGAAGCCGACGCTGAACGATCGGATCGTCGGGTTCATCGACGCCCGCATGGAGTGGTTGCAACACCGCTACCGGCGGTTGCTCGAATCGAGCCTGACGACGATCCCGGTCACGGTGGTCTTTGCCGCCTTGATCTTGAGCAGCATCTATTGGCTCTACACCAATTCCAAGAATGAACTGGCGCCGGAAGAGGATCAGGGCGCCATCCTGATGCAATCCACGCTCGCTCCGAACGCCACACTTCAGCAGAAGCTGCTGTATTCCGCCGAAGTCTACCGGCGCATTTCAGCCCACGCCGAAACCGCTGCGGTGTTCCAGCTCGATCTGGTCGGGAGCTCGATCGCAGGCTGGGTGCTCAAGCCCTGGGACAAGCGCGACAAGACCGCAGCCGAGTTGCAGCCAGTGCTCCAGCAGGAGATGGCGGAGGTTGCCGGAGCCAAGATTGTCGCGTTCCAACTACCGCCACTGCCGGGAGCGAGCGGGCTTCCGATCCAATTCGTGATCCAGACCACCGACCCGTTCGACCGCCTCGATGGAATAGCGAAAGCATTCACTGCGGAGGCGTTGAAGAGCGGCAAGTTCATCTTCCTCGACAATGACCTGAAGGTGGACCAGCCGCAGACTTCGGTGCTGATCGACCGCGAAAAGACCGCGCAGCTCGGGCTGAAGCTCAGCGATGTCGGCGGTGCGCTCGGCGCCATGCTGGGCGGCGGGTATGTCAACTATTTCGGCCTGGACGGCCGCTCCTACAAGGTCATCCCCCAGGTCGAACAGCGCCAGCGGCTGAATGCGGATCAGGTGCTCGACTATTACATCAAGACCTCCGACGGCACGGCCGTTCCGCTGTCGACGGTGGCGTCGCTGAAAACGACCACGGTCCCGCAATCGCTGAATCACTTCCAGCAGGTCAATGCCGCCACCATTTCTGGCGTGGCCATGCCGGGTGTGATCACCGGAGAAGCGCTCGCGACGCTGAAGGAGATCGCAGACCGGACCCTCCCCAAGGGCTACACCATCGATTATGGCGGTCAGTCACGGCAGTTCATCCAGGAATCGTCCGGTTTCGCCACGACCTTCGCTTTTGCCCTGATCATCATCTTCCTGGCGCTGTCGGCGCAGTTCGAGAGCTTCCGCGATCCCCTGATCATCCTGGTCTCGGTGCCGATGTCGATCGCGGGAGCACTGGTCTTCATCATGCTCGGCATCAAGGGCGCCAGCCTGAACATCTACACCGAGGTCGGCCTCGTGACGCTGATGGGACTGATCAGCAAGCACGGCATTCTCATCGTCGAGTTCGCCAACGAGCTGCAACATGCCGGCCGCTCCAAGCGCGATGCGGTGATCGAAGCGACCGCGATCCGGCTGCGCCCGATCCTGATGACGACGGCGGCCATGGTGATCGGCGTGATGCCGCTGCTCACCGCATCCGGCGCAGGCGCAGCGTCGCGCTTCAACATGGGGCTGGTGATTGCCTCCGGACTTTCGATTGGAACGTTGTTCACCCTGTTCGTGGTGCCGGCGTTCTACATTTTGCTTGCGGCCGACCATTCCGCGGCAACAGGCGATGACGCGGTAAAGCTCGATCCGACCGGAGTCGGCATCAACGGGCCGTGAAATTGCCTTGGGCTGAATCGGAAACTGTTTGGTTCTTCGCTTTATTGCCAACCTTCAAGCTGCTCTGTGCAATTATCAAGAAAATGCGCGTAAGATAGCAGAGGGCTAACGTATCGTGGCTGTTGGTGCATCCTCGATCCTTGTGGTCAGGAGAACCATCAAGAAGGATCAGTAGTAGATATTGATCCGGTAAGCCGCGCCCGAACCTGATATGCTCGCGCACCAAATGGGCTCGCATCGGGTGGCTTTCCGAGATAATGCAATGATCCGACATCTTGTCGGGCCATTATTCCATCACCCGCCGAACTCGAGAAGATGCTGGCCTGCCCCATCATCGGCCCATGTCCCGCGCATGTCTCGACAAGTTGTTGAGGGCAAGAATCTTGCTTGACTAAGCGGGTGTTCTAAAGGCCGGTTCGCAGTGTCTTTGCGAGCTGATTGACGCCGGTTGTGATATCGAGGAGGTCGCGGTCCAGGCTCTCTCAAGGGGCGCGGCTTGATCGTTGAATGGGTTGCCTTCTAGTCCAAGAAGAATGAACCCGCACGGCCATACAGGCAGAAAACGTTTCTCTTCGACCTCAGGCCCAATTGTGAAGCGGCGGCGTCTTGTCGTTCAAGACATAGTTGCCGATCAAATGATATTTCCATCGGACGGGGTCATGTAGCGTATGCGTACGGGCGTTGCGCCAATGACGATCAAGATTGAGGCTCGCGCGCGCGCTGCTTGCGCCACCAAACTCAAATAGCTTGGATGAGGCAAACAGCGCCACATCGTTCGCAAGCACCTTTCCTTCTGCGACCGCGACAGAGGCACGTGCAACGTCGGCCTCGTCAGGGCGATCCCGCACCACGTCTAGGATCCGGGCCGCCCGCTCGACCATCGCATTAGCGGAATTGACGCGGATCTGGAGGTCACCGAGGATTGCTATCGTATGGGGATCATCCTGCGCACGCTCGAGGCCGCTGTCGATCCATGGACGGGACGCCGCACGAGCAAGCCGCACCGCCTCAGCAAACGATGCCCGCGCGATACCCAGATCGATCGCAGCATGCAGGAGCTGCGCGAACGGACCGCTCAAATTCGGCTTCGAGAACGTTTTGTGGCGCTCGATGACGTAGGCAGGATTGACCTCCACATCGGCGGCAATGATCGAGCCGCTTGCCGAGGTCCGTTGGCCAAGTCCGTTCCAGTCATCGACAACCGATAGGCCCGCGGCGTCGCGCTCGACATAGACGTAGACGATGTTACCGTCGTCATCGACGCCCGAGATGGGAATCCAATCAGCGAAGAGCGCATTAGTACAGTAGACTTTACGAGCGTCGAGCCTCAAGCCGTTCGTGGTCCGACGTATACGGCTACGGACGTCCAGCACATCCTTGCCGCCGGCTTCTGCGAAGCCATTTCCGATCACCTTGCCACGTAACACTTCGCCAAAGAAAAACCGCTTCTGCTCCTCTGTGCCGATTCGGTACAGGTTCTCGAGCAGCAAATAGTTGTTTTGCGGAAGCTGGCCGATCGACGGGTCGGCCGCCGAAATCGTCGCCACGACCTCGATGATCGTTTCGATCGAAGCGCCGGCGCCGCCGAATTCAGGCCGGATGCCGATGCCCCACAACCCGCTCTGCGCGAATGTCCTGAGCTCTTCGTGCGGCAGGCGACGCTGGCTATCGCGCTCGGACGCGCCGACAGCAAACGTGGTGGCGAGCTCTCGCGCAATCGCAAGCGCCTCCTGCGAGGAGCGAATCACACGAGCGGCACCCGCAGAGGGCTCCTGCTCCGAGCGTTGCGTGTTTTGAGGCACTGCATTCATGACGATTACGACCTTTCAGATGAGCGCTGCGATTCGGCCAAGCCAACGAGAAACTCGAAAACGATACGGGCGCAGAGGAACGCGGCGACACCCGCGGCATCGTGCGGCGGGCTGATGCAATTGATGTCGATGGCCACGATGTTGAGGCTGCGGAGCAACCTAGCCACCTGCAAGCCCTCGCGCGCCGTGACCCCTTCCCAACTGGGGGTAATGACCCCGGGTGCGACGGAAGGATCGAAGAAGTCCATATCCCAGCAAACATAAACAGGACGGTCGGCGATGCGATGGCTCACTTGGTCGAATACCGAGACAAAGCCTCTCTCCAGCAGCTCCGAGATCGTCACGAGATGATAGCCGAGCCCGCGAGCATGCGCATAGAGCCCAGTCGAGGCCACAGGACCGCGCAATCCGACGTGAAACGATGCCGTCGGATCCAACAGACGTTGCTCGGCCGCCCGGTGGAACGCAGCCGGGCCGACATTCCCGGCTAGCGGATAGGCATCGGTATGCGCATCCAGATGCACTACCGCGAGATCCGGATAACGGCGCGACACCGCCTGGAGCAGCGGCAGCGTGACACTACCATCGCCGCCGATCATTACCGGGACCGCATCGGTTTCGACCAGCGCTCCCGCGAAACGGGCCACGTTGCGCTGCGAAGTGTCCAGATCGCCATGCTGCACGCGGACATCACCGACATCGACGAGCCCAAGCGTCTTGAGGACGTCGCGATCGGTGTCGGGATCCACCGCGCGCAACTGGATCGATTGCTCACGCACACTGCGCGGGCCGAGACGAGAACCAAAACGCGTGGCGTGCTGGCCGCCATCGAACGGAATTCCGCCGATGACAGCCCGAGATCCTCGGGGCAGATGCGTCACGAGAGGCACCCCCATGAAGGTGAGCGGCGCCGCTGCATCGATCGGAGCGTTCTCGGCCGTCATGTTGCCAGCGCGTCGAGGTATCTGTTCTGGACCTCGAAGTAATTGCGCGCATACCATTCGGCATCGACCGCGGTCTGGCGTGCGATATTCTCGGGTGATCCGGGGTTTTGTGCCTGCAACTCGGCGGGAACCAACTTGTTCGCAGCTGGATTGATCGGGCCCCAGCCCAGCTTGGCGAGCAGCGCCACCTGCAACGCAGGATCTTGCGACAGTGCGACCCAGCGCCAGGCGTCCTTGCTGTTCTTGGCCCCTTTCAAGACGTTCCAGGCTGCGATCAGCAGGATGCCTTCATTGAAATGGTAGTCGATGCGTCCCTTCGTGTCTTCCTTGACGCCTTGCGCACGCGTATTCCAAAGACTGCCGATCGAGACTTCCCCGGACCGCAGCAACTGCTGGGCTTCCGATGCGTTGCTATAGAAAATCGTGTCCTTCTTGATCGCGTGCACCTTCTCCAGGGCGCGATTGACGTCCAGCGGGTAGAGCTTGTCGCGTTCAACGCCGTCAGCCAGCAAAGCCGATTCGAGTACGCCCTCGACGTTATTGCGCAGTGCCCGCCTCCCGTTGAAATTCTGCGTATCCCAGAAATCCTTCCAGGTGCGCGGAGGCGTCGAACCGAAGCGCGCGCTATCGTAAGTGATGACGAAGGAGAAGAAGTACGAGCCTACGCCCCACGGGGTGCGAAACTGGCTCGGCACCGCGTTGACGTCGACGATGGAGTCATCGACCTTCTCGAGCAGGCCCTGACGGCCGAGCTCCAGGGCCGACAGAAGATTCCGGTCGGCCACGTCCCAGGCGACGCTGCCCGACTCGACCATTGCCCTGATTTTTCCGGGCGTCGGACCTGTGGTGTCAAATCCGACACGGCTGCCAGGGCATCGTTTGACGAACTCCGCCGCGAGAATGTCACGCTGCGCAGGCAGCGCGTCGCCGCCCCAATTGGCCACCACGAGCTCGGTTTGCTGTGCGCTCGCAGAGCGTACGAAGCTCAGCGAGCCCGTACCGACACCCAGCGCCGACAGGAGCTGAAGGAAGTGGCGGCGGTGAACGGTCTTCCCCTGCGTCTCGCGCCGGAGCGATCGCTCGAGGTGCTGCATGTAGTCGGATTCTTGCGAAAAGTCGGACATGATATCTCCTTTCAACTCATTCGATCTTCCTGGAAGCCGGTAGACGAGCGCGGGCGGGCACTGCCCAACAACAGCGCAAGAAGCACCAGCAACGTTGCCAGCAGCACCAGAGTGCCCAGCGCCGCGACGACGGGGTCGAGATTCAGGAAAAGGCTCTGCCAGATCTGCTTTGGCAACGTGTTCACGTTCCGGCCGGTGATGAACAGCGTCACGACGATCTCGTCCCACGAGGTAACCAGCGCCAGCACGAAACCGGCCCCGATACCCCATCGAATCTGCGGCAGCAGCGTCTTCACGAGCGCCTGTGTTGGCGAGGCGCCCAGGCTGCGCGCCAGTTGCAAGGTCGCCGGATGCACCGAGGCCAAGGAGGCCGAGATCGAGAGCACGGCAAAGGGCAGCCCCTTGATCGCGTGGACGAGGATCGTGCCCGTAAAGCTGTCGAACAGGCCCAGCCACGATAGCGTACGGTGGTAGGCAACGGCGTGAATGATACCCGGCACAATCAGTGGCCCCAGCATCAGAACCTGCAGGAGCAGGACAGCGCGGCCCTGTCGCTGCCATGCGCCGAGGCAGAACGAGAGACCGAGCAGGACCGCAAGAGATGCGGCCGGCAACGCGACGCCGATACTGTGCAGCAAGCTGTCGCGCCAGGCCGGATCACCAACCAGGCGATGATAGTGCAGCGCGGACAGTCCGTTCTGGGGCATCGACAGATATCGGGTGTCGCTGAACGACATCGGAACGATGGCGATCAACGGCAGCACCAGGAACGCAACGACCAAAAGCGCAACGGAGCCGGCAGGCCCGAACGGAAATACGGCCAATGGCGGTCGTGCGCTCATGTCTTCGGCTTGGCCGTAGCCAGCTCAAGCAGATGGCTGAACTGCCATACCAGCGCGCCTGTCACCAGAAGCAACATCGTGCTCAGGGTCGTGGCGATGTCCCATCGCAGCGTTTCCGTGACCTGCACAGATATGAACTCCGCCACCATCACGGTCTTGCCGCCCCCCAGAATAACCGGCGTCAAATAGAAGCCGAGCGACATGATTGACGTTAGAAATGCCGCGGCAGCCAGGCCGGGCCGGGATAGCGGCAGGAACACGCGAACGAACGCCCGACGTCGGTTGGCGCCGAGCGACCTCGCCACTTGGGGCAACGTTCCTTCGATACGGACCATCTGGGCGTAGATCGGCAGGATCGCGTAGGGCAACATGTAGTGGACCATGCCCAGCACGACGCCAAACGTATTGCGCACCAGTGACAGCGGGTGATCGACCCAGCCCCAATGCAGCAGAAAGCCGTTCGCGATTCCGCCCGGGGAGAGCAAGGCTATCCATGCGTAGTTGCGGACCAATACGGATATCCATAACGGCAGCAGCACGCAGGCAAGCATCCATTTCCGCGCCTCAGGACGGGCCTGCACCAAGCCGTAGGCGGTCACATATGCCAGCAGCAACGTGATGCCGACGGTCAACGCGCTGATCCAGAGCGTATTGCCGACGACCGCGCGAACCGTCGGATTTTGAAGCAGCGCCCAATAGTTTCCAAGGCCCGGCGTCGGCACCAGGAAGCTCAGCCCCACCACCCCGGCAAGCGGAAAGACGTAGGACACCAGGAGTACAAAGGCCGAGCCGGCAAGCAGGCGATCCTGCAAGGACCAGCCGCGAAGCGCCGCCGGCGAAAAGTAAGCGCGCTTCGGCCCCGTTTGCACCGGCAACGCAGGGTTCATGCGGCGAACTCCGACCAAACCGCGGATGGTTCAGGCACGACCAGATCGCTGTTCGGCAGGCACCACAGCCGTTCGGCGTCAAAGTCAAGCCAAACGTCCGAGCCGGGCACAGCCGGCGATGCAGTGCCGGCCACCGTCACTGTCAAGGTGTCGTCGTCGACCGCGACAAGTATGTCGACCGAGGCCCCCAGAAACGTCTGACTCACAACCTTGCCACGGATCCGATGGTCTGCGGGCGCCGGCCCGCTTCCGGCCTCGGCAATGGTGATGCTTTCGGGCCGAACGGCAAGTACGCAGGGGCCAGCGTCAAGCGGCGCAGCTCCAGACGCCGCCCCAAGCTTGGCGCCGTTCCACTGAATTTGCGGCCGGCCGTCGGCTCCGCCGAGCACCACGGCCTTCAGAAGGTTGTTCTTGCCAACGAAGCTCGCGACGAAACGGCTGGCCGGGTGATCGTAAATTACGCGGGGCGAACCGACCTGTTCGGTTCCTCCGCGGTTCATAACGACGACGCGGTCCGAAAGAGCCAGCGCCTCCTGCTGGTCATGCGTGACATAGATGAACGTCGTCCCAACCTGCCGATGAAGCCGGGCAAGCTCGGCCTGCAAGTCACGCCGGAGGGATGCATCCAGTGCGCTCATCGGCTCGTCGAGCAACAACAGGTCCGGCTCGAAGGAGAGCGCACGCGCCAGCGCGACTCGTTGCTGCTGCCCTCCCGACAGATTTTTCGGAGGACGGCCGCCCAAGCTACCGATCTGAAGAAGCTCCATGACTTCGTTGACCCGGCTGTCGAGTCGCCTTCTATCCGTCTGGCGCACGCGCAAAGGAAAGGCGATATTTTCGTAGACCGTTAGATGAGGAAAAAGGCCGTAGCCCTGCGGCACGACGCCGAAGCGGCGTGCCTCTGGGGGCAGATGAGTGATGTCGTCTCCGTCCAGATAGATCGAGCCCCGGTCCGGCACGATGAAGCCCGCCAAAACCGAAAGCAGCGTCGACTTGCCCGACCCGGAGGGTCCCAGCAAGGTCAGGAATTCGCCCCGGGCAACACCGAGTGAGATCGAGTCCAGCGCGTGCAGCTCATCATAGCGCTTGCAGATGTCGGCGACCTTCAGAAAGCTCGCCGACATCAGGATGCAGTCGCGTTCGCGAGCTTGATTCGCCAAAAGGATGACCGGAGCGTCATTCGCGCTGTCTCAAACTCAATTCCTAGACCTATCGACAATTTACGCGATGATGTTGCCGACCGCGCCTGATGTCGAGTGGCGCCGGCAAAAAGCGATAAACGCACCACGCAATCGTGGCGGGCGCGCCGACCGTTTCCCGCCGAGGGCGGTTCTTGGAAATAGCATTGCGCAGCTTCCGCGTAGTGCGACGCCGTTTACGCGGCAGCCGACTTGAAGAGAAACGGACATCGATCCGCCCTCTCTCTGTTTTCGTCGATCACACCGTACTGCCACCATTCGATCTCGCCGGCGTTGTAGCTTCCCAATTGTGGGCTATGACTGAGCCCGTCATACCGTTCGATGCGGTCGCGGATCCTCTGCCGAACGCGACGCCCCTCCGGGGTTTCACCGGCCACGATGTCAAATCGTTCTCGCGGATTGACGATGAAGAGCAGATTGTCGCCGAGATTTCGGCTGCGACGGTGCACATGAGCGGGGTTGCTCATGTTTACGAAGAGTTGCATGCCGTTGTAGCACATGGTCCAGTATGGCGAGTGGGGATCCGTCGCAACATCCTCTGGCCAAGGGGCGCTGTCGAGCTCATGCCAGCTCTGCAATGCTCTCCATCCGATGTCGTGGTAGCCGGCGACATCGTTCGCCGAAGCGGCCTTTTGGGAAAAGGCAACGACCAAGGGGCGCGCCGTACTGACCTTTCCGTCCCAGCGTCGCGACAATTCCACGTATGCAGAAAGATCTCCCGCCGCCTGCTGGAGGGTTTCCTGCGATCCGTCCTCGACGAACGAGAACAGCAACAGTCCGCGGCCGAATGCATTCTGCGAGAAGATGCATGGAAATTCGGACGGCGGTGTCAGGCGCTCCGCCAATTGTCTGAAGCAGGTCCGCTGCCAACTCCCGCTTTCAAATCGTTCCTGGACTTGGCTCTGCTCGATCAGACTCATGAGTTGAACCTCTCGCGTTAGGCGATATACCGCCGTTCTGGGGCGATACGCTTACGAGAGCAGCCGAACATTCAGAAGGTGCATGTGTCGTCGATCATACGAGGTCATAGCAGGCCATAAGACTCGGGAAAGATAGGGCCGCCATGCTCGATGCGAATGATCGCATCGTAAAACCACGCGGCGCGACAATAAAGTTCTTTTCACGCCTGCAGGCGATGTGCGACAGCTATTGCACGGGTCTCACGGCATCGCCGACTTTGATGCTGCCACGATTATCGGGAATGAGATATTGACCGAAGATCGTTTCCCCGCCCGCGTTTCGCCTGAACCTCGAGAGAGTTCGTAGCGGCTCATGGTCGTCCGACTTCAGCCCCCGCTCCTGATCAATCGTTATGACGGCGCACCTCGAGCAGGTCTTAGCGGCACGAAGCCTGACGCCCCCCAGCTCCAATTGTTGCCAATGGTCCTCCGCCCACGCATGCGTATGCTCGACAACGATGTTGGCTCTGAACCTTGTGAAGTCAACCGGATGCGCCAGACGCGTATTCAGATCATCCAGCGAAGACGTGTTGATCAGCAACAAAGGAAAGTCGTCTGCAAAGGAGACCCGGTCGGCGGCCGCTCCAAATTCCCGATCGACCGGCCGCGCGCTGTAGGGCATGTCCATGTAGACGAACCGATAATCTCCACCGAGAATGTCGCGCAGCCAGGCATTTGCTTCGCGGCATGCAACGACCGCCGGTGCTCGATCACTCCATATGACAACGTCGACGCGCTCGGCTGTCGGTTCTGGCGTTGGCAGCACTAGCGAGGAACCGTCAAGTGCGGACAATTTGACCCCACCAGCCCATACGCACGCACTTATGGTTGCCAGCAGTGGAAGTGTTCGTTGTGTAACGAAGCTCCCCTTCGCATCAACGATCATCCATCGCCTGTCGCCGGCGAGTCCCCATGGCTCAACATCGGCCTTAACAACTGATTGTCCCCGAAGCCCCTTTACCGGATAGAGCCAAATGTCACGAATCTGCATCTGTCGATCAGCCATCTCGTGAGAGCCAGCCCACGGTTTGATCGGCACCCTAGGAACGAGTTGGCGGATTCAAAGGGGCATCTACGACTGATTGAGTAGGGCCATGACACGACGCGATTCTCAGATCGGGCACATTACTCGTTGCGGACATGAGCATGTCTTTACCCCCCCGGTCAAACCAGCAGCGCTTCCAAGAAAACAATCTGAGGCGTCGCGCAGTCGAGGAGGAAACAACCACCATCAACAGCGCACACGGCAAATGAAAAATTCTTCTTTAAGTTGCGCACTCATTTTCTCTCGCCATCTAAGCATCGATGATGTACCCAGCCGGCCTGCGAACTTCAAAGGAAGCGACCATGAAGCAGTTCAGCAAGGCAGACGGAACCGTGGCGCGCACGCACCAGCATGGCTCTTATAAACTGGATGTCTTTCGCTCGGCCATTGAAGTTCCCGAGCATTGCCGGACAGGCATCATCGATCTGCTCAACGAGATCATCTCAACCAACTGGCGGCTCGACAGTCCCTGGTGGTCGGCGTCCGACACGCCCTTTCAGGATGGATACGGCATCGGACTTGTTCGGCTCGCCGATCAGATCGTCGGATTTTCGATCTGGCGACGTCTCTCGATCGACGGCCGGTCCGCCATCTGCCGTTCCGGGATTGAGCTCAGGCCCGAGCACCAGCGCAAGGGGCTGTTCGGGCTGCTGCTGAAGGGGATCCTGGATGCCGAACTCGCCACCGTGCCCGCGGGAGCGGAAATCTACTACACGTGGCGCACGAGGAATCCGGTGGCCTGGAGCGCACATGCACGGACGTGCAAACGACTGCTACCCTCGCTGTCCGACGGCAAGGGAGACGAGTCCTTGAAGGACGCCGCCATACAAATCGCCAAAATTCTCTATCCAGGCCGGGAGCTCGAGTTTCCCAACCTGATCGTCCGCAACTCCTATCCGAACATCACCTACTACGATCAACCGACTTACGAATCGGATAGCGCGCTTACCGAAACGTTCCGCCGTATCGTCCCTGATACAAGGGATGCGATCTTCACGGTGGGGACTGTCGCGCGGCCATCGATCTAGTTGAAACTACCATGCTGATGAAACCCGCCGACTCCGCGTCCTCGCTTTCGTGGCGGGATCTCGTTGGATGGGGATGCGTTTCCGGTGCTTATGCGGTTGCTTTCCTGCAGCGTGTTTGCCCGCAAACAATCGTCGGCGAGCTGGCCCGCGACTTCGGTGTTGGCGCGGACGGACTTGGAATCATCGCGTCTTCGTACTTCGTCGGTTACATGCTGATGCAGTTTCCCGCCGGCATACTCGTTGATGTCTTCGGCGTGAAGGCTCTGGTGATCTGGAGTCTCGCAGCCTCTTCCGTTGGCACGGTACTGTTCGCCGCCTCAACGAGCGTTCCATCCGCATTTCTGGCTCGTCTCATCGTGGCATGCGGCGACGCCCTGATCTTCACAGCTCTGATCAAGCTGGTCGCGCAGCAATTCGGGGAACGGCAGTTTGGAATCATGTCGGGGTTCTCACAACTGTCCGGCTATGCGGGCGGCGCGCTGGCAGCTACACCGCTCGCTTTTTCTGTATCGTGGGTAGGCTGGCGTGCGAGCTTTGCGAGCATCGGCATCTTCTGCGCGGTCAATCTCCTTCTCGCAGCCTATGTTCTGCGTCCGCGCAGCCCGACCGCTCAGCGGTTCACCCTCAAAACTGTTCTGTCTTCTGCCATCGCCGAACTGAAACAGAGGGAGAGCTGGGGCTGCTTGCTGACGTTTGCATCCCACTTTGCAAGCGTGACAACAATCTCAGGCGTCTGGGGCATACCGTTATTGACGGACGCCTTTGCTATGCAGCGTCATAACGCGACCGCGACACTATTGGTGTTCATGGCGAGTTGCATGGCGGGCTCCGTGATCTTCGGCTACATCGCAGATCGAGTGCGATCGGTAGGACGGGCTCATGTCGCGATGTGTCTGCTCCGGACAGGCAGTCTCGCCTTACTAGCTCCCGAGGTAGGACGACTGACTGGCCTGGGCGCCGTCGTCGCGGGCTTCATCGTCCTGGGTTTTATTGCCGGTGGCATGACGCCGATGATCCTCAAGGCGGTCAGGAGCATCTACTCTGTCGCACGCCTTGGCACCGGCGCAGCAATCAACACGACGTCTGCGGGGCTGCTGACCGGCGCATTACAGCCCGTTCTTGGATATCTACTCCACGAAACGTGGGAGGGCGCGACGCGCGATGGCGTCAACGTCTATTCTGATAGCGGTTACAACGCGCTCGTTCTGATCTTGGTAGGCATGTCCCTACTGGGGCTCGTTGGCGTTCTGCTGATGCGGCGCCGGCTCTGATACGTACGAGGCAAGTCCGCCGCGATATTTTGCGTGGCCAGTTGGGTGTGGAGCGCGCGGCCGCCCGAAGCGATCCGACCCGGATCCCACCCGCTCAAGCGATCCCCCACTTCAGGCACGCTTCCAAGTGAAAGTCGAAATGGAGTTTCCGTGCAACATTCCTCTCGGCTCCAGTTTACGGGTTATCAGCCGCGCTACCGCGAAGTGTATCAGCGCCTGAGAGACGCAGTCCTGCAAGGGGCATATCCCCATGGCGCACGGGTTCCGTCGATTCGAACGCTCGCTTCCGAGCTCGGTCTTTCACGCGCCACCATCGAGAGGGCCTACGACCTGCTCATTGGAGAAGGGCTTCTCGTCAGTCGCGGGCAATCCGGAACAAGGGTCTCGTATGTTCGGCCCCGCATGCCAGTCGCACGGATACCATCCACTTCGGACCAATCGCCCGCAGATTCCCCGCCACCTGGAGATGCTTCACCGGATCTCGGCGAGAACGCGCGGTCTGGAACACAGGCAGGAAGTACGGGTGTTAGCCCCTTCCAGATTTCCGTGCCCGCAATCGACGCGTTTCCGCGGACAGCCTGGCTGAAGATCACGCAGCGCATCTTGCGAGATCGTACGGAGATAAGCCAACTCGTTGACGACATCCAAGGCTATCATGCCCTACGAACAGCCATCTGCGGCTATCTGAACGTGGCGCGTGGCATTCGGTGTGGGCCGCATCAGATCTTCATTACGGGCGGGTACCGCCAATCATTGAGCTTGGTGCTCAGCGCGCTCGTCCCTTCCGAAAGCGCGATTTGGATCGAAGACCCCGGGTATCCGCCGACAGCTGCCGTACTCGGACGCTTCGGGATGCGTCCCGTGCCCGTTTCGGTGGATTCCGAGGGACTTGACGTCCACGAAGGCCGCCAGCGGGCCGCTCATGCTCGCTTGGCAATTACGACACCGACCAAACAAAGTCCTCTTGGCGTGAGCATGTCGCTGCGGCGCAGGACCGAACTCACCGATTGGGCTGCCGACACCGGCGCCTGGATCGTGGAAGACGACTACGACAACGAGTTTTGCTTCGACGGAAAGCACCTACCGACATTGCAGAATCTGGATGCTTACGGCCGCACATTCTATTTCGGCACCTTCAGCAAGAACCTGCATCCAAATCTGCGTATCGCCTATGTCGTGTGCCCCGATGCTACCCTCGCCCCTCTCCGAATGGCCGCTAATAACATGCTGGACGGGGTTTCAATACTGCAGCAAAAGGTGCTGGCTGCGTTCATCGCCGAAGGTCATTTCGCGCTTCACCTAAAGAAATCGCGCGGCATCTGTGCGGCAAGACGAAAAATGGTGATTGACGCGCTGACCACGCGGTTTGGCCCACGCCTATCCATCTGCCAAAAGAGCTGCGGCCTTCATCTCTTCGCGACCATAAATGACTCTCCAAGCGACGTCGCAATTTGCCAGCTTGCCAACCAGAGGGGATTGGGCCTCTCGAACCTATCTTCGAGATACATCAAGGCCGAGCCAAAACAGGGCCTGCTTTTAGGCTATGCGAACTTCTCAAACGAGACTCAGCTATCGCGCCCGGTCGACCTGCTCGAAGAATGCCTAAGCCATTTCGACCGTGCGGGTGTCAGATTGTAACAGGTAGTCGCTTCAATTGCGGAAGGGTAATCCGAATGGTCCGTCTCCATGGTCGAGGGGCCTCGCAGCCGTCGTAGCTTGAGAATTCCGGCAACTCCAGCAGCAACTGCTACGGGGCTGTCGCCGCTTGCGGGAGGCGCAAGCGCCGATACTGCCAGTCGCAATTGCGATCTGATCGAGGCCATCCCAGCGTCCCTAGCGCAGTGATGATCTTCTAAGTTGTTGGTTGTTCTTGTCATGCCAGGTGTTTCCGCCGCGTTGTGTTCACGGTCGCTTCATCCAATTCGTTACGATTTCGTTGCGGGGCTCCGAGAGAGAACGGCCGTCACTGTTGCATGCCACGTCTCGTGGAGGCTGGCGTTCTCTCGATACCGGCCGATCAACGGCAAACATGGATAAGTGGCGTTCGAAACCTGTCCGACGACGCATTAGCGAAGGCGCGTTCGGCGCAATGGTCTGAGGCCCACTAGGAGGGCGAGAGAGTGCTACGTGGTCCGCCGGTGCTCGACGGCTACACTGATCACAGTGTGGAGAGCTCCCGCTCGCCCGCTTTGAAAAACACCGTTTGAAAAACCGTTTTAGTCGGCCTGTCTCAAACGGTGAAGTTCCTTGAAAGGACTGGTGGGCGCACTAGGGCTCGACCTGGGACCCGCTGATTAAGAGGCGTGTGATTTCATAATAGTATCAACCGGCATTCCGATAAACGAGCCGACAAATCTGCATTGAAGCCACAGCAGCCTTACCTTTGTTGGAGTGACCCGGCTCGATCTAGGCACCGAGGATCGTCCGCGTCCAAACGATCCGCACGATGGCCGCCCTGCCTATCCGCGGCCGAAACGCATCTTCATCGACCCACGATCTCCAGGGGGCGCAGGGCATGCATCCAATGGCCTGCGCCAGCGGATCCACGCAGGAACTGAAGCGGTCCGCGAAGACGGATGCAGAGCACCTCGTAGAACGCGTCGCTTTTTGAAAGCGAATAGCAGTTGCGCTCATCCGCACTCGGCCAGCGCATTTGTTGCCCGTCTCAAGCAAAATTTGGAATGGCAAAGCCGCTCCGTTTCGCTTCTCCTGCGCACCGTCCCAGATCCACTTGACGGAAGAAGCCTGGCACGTCCAGAACCCACAGGAGCTATTCGTGACCGAACGGTTTTCCTTGCTCTCGCCGTCGAGGCGACACCTGCTGGTCACGACTTTTGCCCTGGGTGCCGCCGCGGTGGCGGCTATGACAGACATCACGTCCGCTCAAAGTGCAGGCGCTCCGCCGAACGGCGGTGAGATCACCTTCCTGATCGACTCGCTCGGCGGCACCTGGATTCCGAACAACAGCTCGATTTCCAGCTTCCAGGGCCACATCTGGGGCCACGTGACCGACAAGCTCGTCTATGTCGATGCCGATGGCAAGGTCAGTCCCTGGATCGCCGAGAGTTGGGAACAGAGCAGCGATGCCACCCAGTTCATCCTGCACCTCAAGAAAGGTGTGACGTTCTCCGATGGCACCGCACTCGATGCCTCGGCCGTCGTCGCCAATCTCGACATCTGGTACGCCGGGCGGAAGAGCGAGGGCATCAACCCGGTTGGCCTGTTCCCGAAGACCTACGACCGCGCCGAGGCCGTCGACGCATCCACCGTGAAAGTCGTCTTCAAGGCGCCGACCCTCGGCTTCATTCCGACGCTCGGCTATCACGGCTCGATTCTCATCTCCCCGAAGACGCTCGCGCAGCCCGCAGCCCAGCAGGCCGACCTTGGCAAGACATCCGGCAGCGGGCCGTATGTGGTCGCATCCTGGAAAGAGGGCGACTTCGTCAAGCTGGTCAAGCGCAAGGATTATAATTGGGGTCCGGCCGCGGTCGGCCATACCGGCCCGGCCTATCTTGACTCGATCACATACAAGATCGTGTCCGAACCGTCGTTGCGGGTCGCCGCCGTCCAGTCCGGCCAGGCCGACGTCGCCTACAGCCCCTCACCGCAGGAACTCAAATCGCTCAAGGATGCCGGCTTCACTATCGCAACCCCACGCTATCTCGGCTTCGTCAACGGCCTTGCGGTCAACACCAGGCTGGAGCCGTATAACGACGTGAAGGTGCGACAAGCGCTCCAGGCCGGGATCGACCGGAAGGAGATCATCGACACCATCTATACGCCCGACTGGAAGCTGGCGACGTCCTTCATCCAAAGCAACGTGCCCGGTGCGACCGACCACAGCGACCTCCTGGCCTACAACCCAGGCAAGGCCGAGAAGCTGCTCGACGAAGCTGGCTGGGTCAAAGGGGCCAATGGCATCCGCACCAAGGACGGCAAGCAGCTGTCGCTCACGCTTCACTCCAATCCCTACCTCGCGACGGCGAAGTCGATCGACGAGCTCATCGCCCAGCAGCTCGGCAGGATCGGCTGGAAAGTCACCATCCGCGCCTATGACGTCGTGACTTTCGGCGAGAAGGTGCGGTTCGGCGGCCCTGCGGTGCCGGCCTATGAGGTGACCCGCAGTTTCATCGATGCCGGCACGGTCGCCAGCATCCTCACCGACGCCAACAACGGCGAGAACTGGTTCAATCTCGGCGACAGCGACAAGAAGCTCAACGAGCTCCGCGACAAGATTGCCGGCGCCGCCTCGCTCGAGCTCCGCAATCCGCTGCTCGACGAGTTGCAGACCTACGTCCTGGAGCAGGGCTACTTCATCCCGCGCACGCAGATCGTCCAGCGGATCTATGTGCAGTCCCCGAGGCTCAAGGGCGAGGTCTACAACGGCATCGCCTACGCCAGCTATTACACGGCGACGAAGGGCGAGTGAGGCGCCATGCGAGCGAATAAAGTGACGAGGGTGCCAGCATGAGCAATGCTTACCTTGCCGGTGCCGCAAAGCGCATTGCACAGGCCCTCGTGGTGATCCTGCTCGCCTACGTCCTTACGTTCGTCGTCGTCAGCATTTTGCCGGGCGATCCCATCACGAACGTCCTGCGTGATCCCCAAAACGGGTTCAGCGAGGACGAGATCAAGGCGATCATTGCCGCCCAGGGCCTGGACCAGCCGATTCCGGTTCAGCTCTGGACATCGCTGTCGCATTTCGTCGTCGGCGACCTTGGTCTGTCGATGCGGTCCAGCCGCCCCGTCGCGACCCTGATCGCCGAGGTTCTTCCTTCAACGCTGATCCTCGCATCCGCCGCCTTCGCGATCGCGCTGCTGCTGGCGGTGACGATCGGCTACGGTACGCAATTTATTCCGAAACGATTGGGCCAGGGTCTGCTGCGCGGCTTCCCGTCGTTTTTCTTGTCGGTGCCCAATTTCGTCGTCGGCCTCGTGCTGATCCACCTGTTCGGCTTCCAGCTCGGCCTGTTCCGCGTGATCGCACCCAACAGCTTCTGGGCGACCTGCTTCGCCGCGGTCGCGCTGGGCATCCCCGTCTCCGCGCGGATCGCCGAGGTGCTGATCGCAAATCTCGACAAGGAGTCCGAGCAGGAATACGCCGCCCTCGCGCGCGGCCGCGGTCTGACGCAGATGCGCCTCTTTGCGAAACACCTGCTCAAGCCGTCTTCGCTCCCGGTCGTGACCGTCATCGCACTCGCCATTGGCGAGCTTCTCGGCGGATCACTTATCACCGAGACGGTGTTCGGGCGCACCGGCATCGGCAGCCTGGTGCAGCGCTCGGTGAGCACACAGGACTTGCCAGTCCTCCAGGCGGTCGTCTCACTCGCGGCGGTGGTGTTCGTGCTCGTCAATTTGATCGCCGATCTCGTCTATCCGCTGCTCGACCCGCGCGTGAAGCTGGTCGGCGGCCACGGGGCGCGTCGGACCACTGCTGGCGACAGCCCGACAGCCGCATCCGCGACGGTGACATCATGACGCTCGCCTCCTTCTTCTCTGCCCCGCGCGCCACGTCGATCGGCCGGCTGACAGCTCTGCGGGTACCACCGACGGTCGCGCTTTCCTTTGCGGTCATCGCGATTGTGATCGCCTGGTCTGTGGCACCAAGCTTGTTCACGGGCCATAGCCCGATCGTCGGCGTCCCCGCTGACAAGCTGCTCAGCCCCAGCGGCGCGCACTGGTTCGGCACCGATCACGTCGGCCGAGATCTCTATACGCGCGTCGTCTATGGCACTGCCTCGTCGGTGACGAGCGCGCTCATCGCCGTCGTCATTGCCGCCGTAGCAGGCGGACTCATAGGCCTCCTGGCGGGCTTCCTTGGCGGTTGGGTGGATATCGTGCTCGCCCGCCTGGTCGACGTGCTGCTGGCGATCCCGAACTTCCTGCTGGCAGTCATCGTCGTCACCGCGATCGGTTTCGACACGACGAACGCCGCCGTTGCGACCGGCGTCTCCGCGGTGGCCGTGTTCGCCCGGGTGATGCGTTCGGAAGTCATCAAGACCCGGCAGGGGGTTTTCGTAGAAGCGGCGTTCCTGATGGGCGGCTCGCGCTGGCACATCCTGTTGCGACATGTGTTGCCGAATGCGTCGCGCTCGGTGCTCCCGCTGGCCGTGCTGCAGTTCGGCCTGTCGATTCTGGTGATCGCGAGCCTCGCCTTCCTCGGTTATGGCGATCCGCCGCCCGCATCCGACTGGGGCCTGCTGATCTCGATCGGCAAGGACTACCTCAAATGGCCGTGGCTGGTGTACGCGCCCGCCTTCGTCACGATCGCGACCGTCCTCTCCGTCAACAGGATCAGCCGATGGCTGCGCAAGACAGACTGACCACCAGCATATTCACACGCGCCGAGCTCGCCGCGCCGGTGCCGCTGCGCCCGATTCCGCTACTCCGGGTCGACGGCCTGTCGGTTTCCTACGGGCCGCACGAAGTCGTGACCAATGTGGGGTTCGAGCTCGGCCGCGGCGAGAGCCTTGCCCTCATCGGAGAGTCGGGCTCGGGCAAGTCGACGATCGCCCGCGCGGTGCTGCGGCTGCTTCCCAGCGGCGGGCGTGCCACCGGCCGCGTCGCCTTCGATGGCCAGGAGGTGCTGGGGATGTCCGAGCGCGGCTTCCGGCCGCTGCGGGGACGAGCCATCGGTTTCGTGCCGCAGGATCCCGGCAACGCACTCAACCCGGTGCGTACGATCGGCGCCCAGGCGCAGGAGGCGGCCGCGCTGCTCGACGAGCCCGACAAGGCGATCCGTAAGCAGCTCATCCTGGAGACGTTCGCCGAGGTCGGTCTCGACAATCCCCGGCGGGTCTACGATTCCTACCCGCACCAGCTCTCCGGCGGCATGCTCCAGCGCGTGCTGATCGGCCTTGCGATCCTGCCACGGCCGGCATTACTGGTCGCGGACGAGCCGACCTCCGCGCTCGACGTCACGATCCAGAAGCGGATTCTCGACCTGCTCACGCGGCTGCAGCACGACCTCAAGATCAGCTTGCTCCTCATCACCCACGATCTGGCGATCGCGGCCGAGCGCGCGAACTCGCTCGTGGTGCTCAAGGACGGCGTCATTCAGGAAGCCGGCCGGACTGCTTCCGTCTTCTCCTCGCCTGCCTCGGCCTATGCCAGGAAGCTGCGCGCGGATGTTCCGGCGCTCAACCCTGACCGTTATGCAGCGCTGCGCGACACGGGTTTTCGTGCCCTCAAGACCGGCGGCGGCGACACGCCGAAGATTGGCGTCAGCGCCGTCACCAAGACTTTCACCGTCGACGGCAAGACGCTGACGGCGGTCGACGACATCTCATTCACGGTCCCGGCCGGCACCACGCACGCGCTGGTCGGCGAGTCCGGCTCGGGCAAGACGACGGCGGTACGGCTGTTGCTGGGCCTCGAGCAACCCGACACCGGGACCATCGCGGTGGCCGGCGAACAGATCACCGGTCGCTCGCCGGAGGCGCTGCGAGCGGCGTGGCGCCACCTTCAGCTCGTCTATCAGAATCCGTTCACCTCGCTCGATCCGACCTGGACCATCGAGCGGCTCGTGCGCGAGCCGCTCGACCGTTTCAATATCGGAACTAGCAAGGAGCGGGTCGCGCGCGTTCGCGAGGCGCTGGCCGATGTCGGGCTCGGTGAGCACCTGCTTTCGCGCAAGCCTGGAGCCCTGTCAGGCGGCCAGCGACAGCGCGTGGCCATCGCCCGAGCGCTGGTCCTCAAGCCTGATGTGATCATTCTCGACGAGCCCACCTCCGCCCTCGATGTCAGCGTCCAGGCCTACATCGTTGAAGTCCTGCTCTCGCTGCAGGCCAATTTGGGCCTGACCTATGTGTTCGTCTCTCACGACCTGGCGCTGATGCGCCAGCTCGCTCACACCGTTTCGGTGATGCACCGCGGACGGATCGTCGAACATGGGACCGTCGCCGCTATCTTCGATAATCCGCAGCAGCCCTATACGAGGTCGCTGCTGGCGTCGATCCCGTCAGGTGTCGCCGATCCCACGCAACTACCGCACGCGCGCCCTCGGCTGATGGCGACGGCGGATTGAGTGACCGCAGCAAGCTTCTGCTGGCCTACATCTCATCATCCAGCGCGAGAACGGCGAAGCTCGCGAGCCAGTGTTCGCCCACGTAATGCTCGGCGATATGCGGAAGGCCTGCGGCGAGATGTTCTTGTGCCGCCTTGTGAGCAATGGCGCGCCGCTCGTCGTCTGCCGGCAAGGCGTCGCCGAGAGAGCGCCAGCACCAGGCTCTGCTGAGATTAAGGCCGTCGAGGTGCGCGATCTTGCCGTCGGTGCGATCCGCGACCGTGGCAGGCCGGAACAGCGTCGCCGGCTGCCTCTCGGCCAATCGCGGCAGAAACCGGTCAAACCAGGGCAGGAACGTGTCTGGCGGCAACAGGCGCCGCATGCACTCGGCCTGGACGAGAGCCGAGGACTGGAAATCGTCACCACTCGGCTCACCCCAGGCCGGGCAGTCGCTGTCATCACCATACCAGCGCAGGCCGGTCTCGCGCAGCAGCTTCGCCAGTTCGTCATCCTTCCTGATATCGGCATAGTCGGCCGCCATCCGCAAACCGAATGCCGTGTTGAAATGCGTGCCGACGCGCACCGGATAAGTCGCCCGCGGCAGAAAGTCACGAAAGCGCTGGCCGATGATTTCGGCCAACGGCGCGAGATTGCTGCTCCATCGCGCATCGGGATGAAGGCTCAGCTCGGTGGCGAGCTTCAGGAGCCACGCCCAGCCATACGGCCGCTTGAAGCCGCGGGCGGTCGGCCGGGCAAAGTAGGCGCACTCGGCAGCAACCTTCTCGGACACGAACTGCGTGTCGAACAGCGCGCGGATGTCGGACGCTGAGGAAAGGTCGGGAAACCGACGCAGCAGCCGCGCCAGCATCCAGTAACTGTGGACGCAGGAGTGCCAGTCGTAGCTGCCATAGAAGATCGGGTGCAGCTCGCTGGGCGTGCGGGCGTCCGCAGATTCGGCGAGCGCGTGGTCCACATTGTTCGGATATTCGCGCCTGACATGGCCGAGCGCGATGCGGGCGAAATGCTGGGCGTGATCGAGGGAAAGACGGGGCGTGGTCACGGCTTGGCCTTTCGAGTGTGCCGGCTGATCAAAGTCTCGATCAGACGCGGCAGGAGGTAGATCGGAAATTGCGTCGCGGCGAAGTATAGGGCCATGCGCGGCGAGGCGGCAGCGCCCAGCGCCGACCAGACCAGGCCGACATTGCGATTGCCGAGAATGAGCCCGACCGTCAGGCGCTGGGCAAAAGTCCCTGGCAGCAAAGCGGCGCCCGCAACCTGAAGGGCGATATTGCAGACGAAGGCAAGCACGAGACAGAGCGTTGCGGCCTGCAGATCGCCGGCGATCTGCGCACGGATACCGGACATGGTCGCCACAGCAAAGACGAGAAGCGCCGCGACGATGATCCCGTCGACCACGCCGCCATGGGCAGCCAGAACTGGCGCCGCATGCCGACGGAGCAGAAAGGCGATGCCCTCCGCGCTGCCGATCAACAGCGCCAGCCGCATCGCAAGCTCGGACGCGCTGATCTCGAGTCCGCCGAACCAGCCTGCGAGAAGCGGCACGGTGATCGGCGCCAGCACCATCGACAACACCGTGACGACGAGCGGCACCGCGCCGTCGAGCCCGAGCATGCGCGCCACCGCCGCCGTTCCGCTCGATGGCGGCGCCGACACGGCGAGCACGACCGCAAGCGCGAGTTCCGGAGCAAGACCGAGAGAGTGACCGGCAACACCGATCGCCAACGGGCAGGCAACCATGACTACGGCCGGCAAGAGCACGGACAGCGACGGCCGACGCAGCACGGCGACGACGGCCTCGCCATCGATCCGCAGCAGCGTCCCCAGCACGATCACGAAGATCGTTGCCGGCATCAACGGGCGAGCCAGATCCGTGAACGCCGGACATACAAGCCCGAGCAGCACGCCAAGCGCCAGCAATGTCGGTCCACGCGGGATGAGGCGCAGGAGTGCGGGTCGCATACGCCCGGTCCAATCATGTCGTCTTCAGCAGAAGAGCACTCCCCGCATCATTCTTGAAATCGATTATTGCTATGACTATCATCGGCTAAATGAATTTAGCTTCCATCGACCTTAACCTCTTGGTCGCCTTCGAGGCGCTGATGGAGGAGCGCCATGTGACCCGCGCCGGCGAGCGCGTTGGCCTGGCACAGCCGTCGATGAGCAGCGCGTTGACGCGGCTGCGCACGCTGTTTGGCGACGAGCTGTTCGTGCGCTCGGCCTCCGGAATGCAACCGACGGCCAAGGCGCTGTCGCTGGCGCGGGCGATCAGCGACGCACTAGGGCAGATCAGGGGCGTGCTCGAGCCCAAATCGGCGTTTGATCCCGCAACAACCCGCCGTCGGCTGTCGATTGGCGCGACCGACTATGGCGACCTCGTCGTTGTGCCTCCCCTGGTCGAGGCGCTACGGCGGGAGGCTCCGGGGATCGATCTCGCGGTGCGCCCCATCATCGACCCGGCGTTGAGCGTCGCGAGTCTCGAACGCGGCGATGTCGACGTGCTGATCGGCGGCCACCTTCCCGCCTCCCCGCGCATCACAAGATGCCCCCTGTTCAAGGAGAATTTCGTCTGCATTCGCGATGCCAAACGTGCCGGACGGAAAGCCCGGCTCACCAGGGACGAGTATGCACGCCTTCCGCATGTCCTGTTCTCGTCCGCCGGCGGCGACGGGCTTCCCGGCGCCATCGATACGATGCTGAGCCGGCACGGGCACAAGCGCCGGATCGCGATCACGCTCGCCCATGTCGTCGCGGTGCCGTTTGCTGTCGCCGGAACCGATCTCGTCGCCACCATGGCCGAGCGGATCGCGCGCCGCTTTGCTCTCGTCGCGGGCGTATCCGTCGTTCCGGTCCCCTACGATGGGGAGGCCTTCACCATCGACCTCCTCCACACGCGCCGCGCCATGGCCGACCCGGCGTTGTGCTGGTTGATCGAACTGGTCAATCGAGTCTGCAGACAAATCTGACACGATATTTCAACAAATGGCAGCTCGGCAGAAAATGGCTGCCCTTGGTGGTCGAGGAAGAGAATATTGCACTTGTCTGACTATCAACGCATTTGAACGGTAGAACCAACTCCAGTCCTGCGACGTTGATCGACCAATCAAAACGGGGGCGGCACGATGGGTCCGGAGGGGCGGCATGCGATCGTCATCGGCGGGGGCGCCAGCGGCGTCCTGCTGGCCTTTCAACTCCTCAAGACCAACGCACGTGATCTCCGCGTCACGCTGATCGAGAAGCGGCCCGAGATCGGACGGGGACTTGCCTATCATGCAGGCAATCCCGAACATCTCCTCAATGTGCGGGTGACGAATATGAGCGCGCTGCCCGACGATCCCGATCATTTCTGGAACTGGCTGTGTGCACGGCCTGGCGGGCCGCTGTGCCCGGACCCCTACTGCTTCGTGCCACGGCAGACCTATGGGGACTATCTCGCCGATCTGATCGCGCCGCTCATGTCGCGCGACGGGACCCGGGGCCTGACCATTGTGCGCGGCGAGTGCGCGGCCGTCCGCGAAAATCCGTCCGAGGTCGCGGTTACACTCGCGGACGGAACGTGCATCACCGGTACGACTGCCATTTTCGCGACCGGCCATGACGCCGCTGCCCCGCTGCTGGCCGGCCATGCCGAACCCTGGGCGTCGCCCGCCGACGCCGGCATCGACACGAACGCCATCGTGCTGATTTTGGGCACTGGCCTGTCGATGGTCGACTACGTGCTGTCGCTGCTTCGACACGGACATCAGGGACAGATCGTCGCCATGTCGCGGCGCGGCCTGCTGCCGAGAGCTCATAGACGCGTCCATCCAATGCGCTTCGCCGAGCACGAGATACCGTTCGGCGCGGAGATCGGGCCACTGCTGCGCTGGTTTCGCCGCCGTATCGAGCTGCACGTTGCCGAGGGCGGCGACTGGCGCGGTGCCATCGATGCAATCAGACCTTTCACTCAGCGGCTTTGGCTCGAGCTGCCATTGAGCTCCCGGCACCGTTTCCTGGAACACGCTCGCGCCTGGTGGGATGTCCATCGCCATCGGACGGCGCCGGAGGTAGAGACTCGCGTCGCGGAAGCTCTGGCGGCAAAGCGGCTGACGGTCATCGCTGGCAAGCTCGCCGCCATCACTCCAAACCCCGACGGTGCCCTCGTTCGCTACCGCAGACGCGGCCAAAGCGAGACGTCCGAGCTGCAAGTCGGAGCCATCATCGACTGTACCGGAATCGTCCGCGACCCCGGCGCCAGCACCAACCCGGCCGTCCGCAGTCTGCTCGACCAAGGCCTTGCCCGGATCGATCCGCTGCGCATCGGGATCGACGTCACACCCGACTGCGCGATCGTCAATCGTGACGGATCCCCCTCGCGTCGTCTTTACGCCGTGGGGGGGGGGGGGGGGGGGGGGGGGGGGGGGGGGGGGGGGCGGGGGCGCGGGCGCGGGGGGGGGCGGCGCGGGGCGGGGGCCGCCGCCCCGCGCCGG
>NZ_JBVVPN010000001.1:69098-75119 GCF_055811035.1 Bradyrhizobium sp. MI1.10 | reverse complement strand
CCAGCCTGCTCCACAAAGGCCTGGCCGGTATCGAGCCGGGGCGAATGGGGTGCGACGTCACACCCGAGTGGGCTAGCGCCAATCGTGACGGACCCCCCTCGCGTCGTCTTTCCGCCGGCGGCCCGCTGCCGGGGGCCGCGTTCTGGGAGATCATTGCCATTCCCGACATAAGGCAGCAATGCGCGGAACTGGCAGGCCGGCTCCGCGCGTTCGACGGCCCTAGTTGAACAGATCCGGCTCGGCTTCGGTAATCCAGTCCCACAGCGGCTGGAAGCTGAAATAGCCGCCCTTGTGCGTACCGACCTGCCGCGAGGTCAGGCTGGCGATCTCGTGCGGGATCGGTTTTGGCGTGCCGGCGGCCTCGGCGAGCAACTGGGCGCGCGCGGCATTGTCCATTGCGATGTACCACCATGCGGCAGCCTCGATGGTCGGTCCCACCGTGAGCAGGCCGTGGTTCTGCAAGATGGCCGCTTTCTTGAAGCCCAACGCTTGCGCGATCTTGCGGCCTTCTTCCGCCTCCAGCACGACGCCGGAGAACGGATCGAACAGCACGTGATCCTCGTAGAAGGCGCAGGAATCCTGCGTCAGCGGATCGAGCAGGCGGCCGAGCGCTGACCAGGCCTTGCCGTAAGTTGAATGCGTGTGAGCGGCCGCGATCACCTCGGGATGCGCTGCGTGAATCGCCGAATGAATGACGAAACCGGCTTGGTTGATCGGCTTGTCGCCGATCAAAATGTTGCCGTCATGATCAACGAGCTGAAGGTCGGACACCTTGATCTGGCTAAAATGCTTCGAGAGCGGATTGATCCAGAAGCGTTCGGGAAACTCCGGATCGCGCACGGTGACGTGGCCTGCAAGCCCCTGATCGAAACCGTAGCGCGAGAACAGGCGAAACGTCGCCGCAAGCCGCTGTTTGCGGTGCAGTCGCTCTTCCTCGAACGAAGCTGCCGGCGTGCGCTCGACCAGGGAGTACTTCTTCGGCTTCTCGACGACCTTGTTCATGGATGCGGCTCCTTCTCTAGTATTCGAGATTCTTGTCAAAGACGTCGGCCAGCGCCGCGCCATGCGCGAAGGCATCGAGATTGACCAGCGTCTTGTCGGCCAGCCGCTTGGCATCCTCTCCACCCGTCCACGACACGTGCGGGGTCAGCACGACCTTGGGATGGCTATAGATCGGATCATCCTCCGGCGGCGGCTCGGGATCAGTGACATCGAGGGTCGCGCCGGCAATCCGGCCGTCGTCGAGCGCCTGCAGCAGGGCGCCCTGATCGACGATCCGTCCGCGCGCGACATTGATCAGGTGCAGCGACGTCTTGGCGCGTGCCAGCACGTCGGCGTTAATCAGACGCGCCGTCTTCGTCGTCGCCGGCAAGGCGAGAACGAGATGATCGGAGACCTCGACCAGCTTCTCGATGCTGTCGACGGGCTGGATGCCCGGAAGGACATATGGCCAGGCCGAGCGGCGCAACACCCTGATCTTGACGCCGAACGGCTTGACGCGCTCGACGACGGCGCGGCCGATCGCACCGAAGCCCGCGATCCCGATCGTCTTGCCACTGAGCGAGCCGAGCGGGGTGATCTTCCATTCTGCGCGGCTGCGCGGGCGGATATCGTGGATGCGTTTCTCGAAGCCGAGGATTGCCGCAATGACATATTCCGCGATCGGATCGGCCGAAATGCCGCGGCCGACGGTGACCACGGGCCCGTCGAGCAACCAAGCCGGGAAGAAATCGACGCCCGTCGATGCGGTCTGGATCCAGCGCAGGCCGAAGGGCCAGCCGGGCGGCTTCTTCGCAGGTGCCTTGTGCCAGCCCGCCAGCGGCCGCGTCAGCAGCACGTCGGCCTCGGGGGCGATCTCCCATGGCGCGCGATCGGCCGGATGATCGATGATCAGCGGGCGCGACCAGTGATGGGCCAGTGCGGCACGAACCTCCGCACCGAGCTGATTGACGATGACCGGCGACCGTACGCTGGTAGATGCACGCTGGTTTTCAATTCGGGGAGTGTTCATGTCGCGACGTTCATGATGGCTTTGATGCGGACATGCTAGGCGCCCGGCGCAAGATAGTCTTTTCAAAGATCATCGGCATCGGGCAACAACAGGATGACGCGTCCGATCGAGGCATAATAATTCGTCTCTGCACGCGGCCCACCGACAGTCGGCCTCTCGCTGAAAGGGCCGCCTCTATTTCTTGCCGCGCAGGCCCTCAGACCGCTCAGCCCGCGATCGAGCCGCGGCCTCGCCGGCGCGGCGGAACACAGTCTCCATCAGCCATTGCTCGTTTGGAAAATGCTCCGCCCATTCATCCCAGCCGGAGTGCTTGCGGTATTGCCCGAGCCGCCCGGACGCCAGCACATCGTCCTCGCTCACCGAGACGCGGCGGTCGCAATCGGGCGCGACATAGATGGCGTCGGCACGGCAGTAGAGTTCGCACATGAAGCAGGTCTGGCAATCCTCGACCCGCGCGAGAACCGGCAAGCCGTCGCGGCCGGCATCGAGCACGTTGGCCGGGCAGACCTCGATGCACGCTCCACAGTCGGTGCAGCGCTCCGCCACGATGAGCTCGATCATGACGCCGCCTCGAGTTGACCGGATTGTAGGCCCGCAGATGGAAGATCCAGCGCGACCCAGACCTGGTCCAGTCCGCCGCTGAGCAGGCGCGCGGCCAATCCCGCGTCCTGCGCGGGATGATCCTCCCGACGGTGAAGTCCCCTGCTCTCGTGGCGCGCCGCCGCCGTGGCGACGGACCAGCGCGCCGTGGCCAGCAACGCCGCCGTCTCACGCAGGGTGATCGAGCCGGCCTGGCCGTGATTGGCCACCTCAGTCCACAGCTCTTCGAGTGTCTGTGACGAGGCCGCGAGCCCTGCTCCTGTGCGGAACAAGTTTTTGTCGAACGGATGCATCTCGGCGCGCACGCCGTCTCTGGCTGCAGCCACGTCGACGTCCTTTGGCCGACCGCGCGGGCGCAGCCCGGCTTGCCCGAGCGCGGTGAGCTCCGTACAGCGACTTTTCGTAGTGCGCGCCAAGCGCGCGGCCGCAGTGCCTGCGAACACGCCTGACGACAACGCCCATGCTGAATTGACGTTGCCGCCGCCGGAAACGGCGCCTGCGACCTTTTCGCGCGATGCGTTGTCGCCGGCGACGAACAGTCCCTGCACCGACGTCGCGCCATTCACATCATGGACGCGCACGCCGCCAATGCCGCGGATCGTGCCGTCGTTATGCAGTGTGACTTCGAACCGGTCACGGTAGGAATCGATGCCCCAGCGGTCGAACACCAGCGGCACGTTCGGCGAAATCGTATGCAGCTTCGCCTTGACGTCCTCGGGCAGCCGGTGCAGCGAGCAGTAGACGGGCCCGCGTTGGAGCGTTCGGGCGAGCCGAACCGTTTGATCCGGACCAAAAGGCAGGTCCAGCTCCCGGCCCTCGGCGTCGTAGTAAGTCGCAAACGCATAAGCCATGCTGCGCGTCATCGTCGAATGCGCCGGCGCAATGGTGTAGGCTGCGGTGAATTCCATGCCGGACATCTCCGCGCCCGCCTCGGCCGCAAGGAGATAACCGTCTCCCGTGTTGGTTCGCGATCCCAAGAGATGAGACAGGAAGCTGGTCCCGCCGGCCGCGAGCACCACCGCTCCCGCCTCGATCTGGTACTCTCGTCCGCCATCCTGTCGGCGCTGACCACGGGCGCCGCCGATCGATCCGTCGGATCGCGCCAGAAGTTCAAGGACGGGCGAGTGATCGAGAATGGTGACGCCGTGGCTCAGCACCTGCTGCCGCAGGGCGCGCATGTATTCGGGCCCACGCACGGCGCGGTAGTTGACCCGTCCCTCGTCATCGGCCCCGAACTTGTAGTATCGAGCAAGCGTCGGCAGCGTGCGCCAGGTCTGATCGAGGATGCGGTACATCCACTCCGCTTCGCTGAGACCAAGGCCGGCGGCGACACGATTGGCGACGGCCGCGTCGCGCGCCGCGGGAGGATCCGGCGGCACCCACCAATGGCCAGGCCCCGCGGCGGCCGTGACGCCGCTGGTGCCGCAATAACCCTTGTCGGCCAGGACGACTTTGGCCCCGGCCTGCGCGGCAGATGTCGCGGCCCAGGCGCCCGCCATACCCCCACCGACAATCAACACGTCAGCCGTGAGCGACAATTCTTCAAGCGACGACGAAACCACCGTGTGCCTCCGGCCAATGCGCAGCCGCCCTCCCCGGGCCGGATCCAGAGGCGTGCTACCTTGTCGCAGCATGTTTGGGCGAGGCGGCGCGCACGTCAATGAAAGGCAAAACTCTTTTGGCGGCTCAACGCGAACAAGTCGTGCCGTCGTTGCCGGTGTTGGGACGACGCCTGTTTCGTCGTAGAACAAGCTTCTCCAGCCGGGACGGCAGATGAAATGGAGCTTCTCGCCCTGAGGCAGGCGAAAAGCGAATCAGAGCCTCTTCAAACCCCGAAACAAGTTTCCTCAGCGACACGCGTCCGGAGAACAGGTTCCTACCAAGCGCAGCCACCCGAGCGCGATCGTTTCGAACTTGGCGCAGCGACATCAGTTCACTGGACCGTCTGGCTGATTTCCTGAAGTAGTGCCCGCAAAGGCTCGTGACGAGCCACTCGAACAGGAATTCAAGAGACATCAAATGAACAGATCGAAGCTTTTGCAGGCCGTAGCGCTCGCGCTGACGATCACGGCAGGTGGCGCGAATGGCGTCCGCGCGGAGACAGATCAGCTTCGCATCGCCCAACAATTCGGCATCGCCTATCTTCCGCTCATGGTCGCCAGCGAAAAGGGCCTGATCGAGCAGGAAGCCAAAGCGCTCGGCATTGCGGCGCCGAAGATCGAATGGCTCCGATTGTCCGGCGCAGCGGCCATGAACGAGGCGCTGATTTCGGGCGGCCTCGACTTCGCGACGGCTGGCATCACACCGATGATCCTGACATGGGACAAGACGCGGATCACGGCCAAGATCATCGGCGTCGCCGCGCTGGGCTCGATGGCCAATATCCTGACCACCAACAACCCTCACATCAAGACGCTGGCGGATTTCACCGAAAAGGACCGGATCGCGCTCCCCTCGGTGAAGGTTGGCTTTCAGCCGATCGTACTCCAGATGGCGGCGGACAAGGCGTTCGGCAAATACGACAAGCTTGACGAACTCACCGTCAGCATGCCGCATCCGGACGCGACCGCCCAGATCCTGTCGGGCCGTTCCGAGATCACGGCGCACTTCACCTCGCCGCCGTTCTCTCAGCAACAATTGGCGAGCGGCAAGGTGCATCAGGTCCTCAACAGCTATGACGTGCTCGGCGGCCCGCATACCTTCAACGTGGTCTACTCCACCACAAAATTTGTCAACGACAATCCGAAAACGATTTTGGCGTTCGTCCGCGGCCTCGACCGGGCCAATGAGTGGATAAAGGCGAATCCGAAGGAAGCAGCCGCGCTCTACATCAAGGCGGAGGGTTCGAAGCTCGCGCCCGATTTCGTCGAGGGCATCATCCGCGACAAGGACGTCAACTTCACAACAGCTCCGGAAGGCGCCCAAAAGTTTGCGGACTTCGAGGCCAAGGTCGGCCTGATCAAGCAGGCGCCGGCGTCGTGGCGGGATCTGTTCTGGTCCGGCCTCGGAGAGAAGCCCGGAAGCTGACATGAACGTCGCTCCGCGACTGACGAGCCTCGCCGGCGACAAGGCGTCGCCAACGCTGCTTGAACTCGATCACGTTAGCATCAGCTATCCGACCTCGAACGGGATTCTCACGGCGGTCGAGGACGTCAGCTTCAGGATTTCTGCCGGCGAACGGCTGGTGCTGCTTGGCCCATCCGGCTGCGGCAAGTCGACCCTGCTGCGTGCCGTCGGCGGCTTCCTCAAGCCGAGCGCTGGCGAGGCCCGCATGAACGGTCGGCGGCTCGGGGCCCCCGGGCCCCCCCGCCTGGCCCGGGTTCAGGTATTCGACCAGCGGCTGGCGGGGGCCCCCGGGCTCGGCCAAGTGCGCGATGCCCAGGGGAGGGGGAAAGCCCAGGACCGCCCGG
>NZ_JBVVPN010000001.1:0-69088 GCF_055811035.1 Bradyrhizobium sp. MI1.10 | reverse complement strand
CACGGGGGGGGGGGGGGGGCCCCGGCGGGCGCCGCCCCCCCCCCCCCGCGGGGGGCGGGGGGGGCCCCCCCCCCCCCCGGCGGGGGCCCCCCCCCCCCCCCGGGGGGGGGGCGGGGCCCCCCCGCCCCCCACCGCATGACCGTGTTTCAGGAATTCGACCAGCTGCTGCCGTGGCGCACGGTCCTCGGCAATGTGCGCTATGCCCTGGAGAGGGGAAAAGCGCTGTCCCGCCGGGACGCAGAGCAAATTGCCCGTCGCTGGCTCGAACGCGTCGGACTGAAGAATTTCGTCGACGCCTTTCCCCACACCCTGTCGGGCGGAATGAAGCAGCGCGTCGCGATCGCCCGGGCCTTTGCTTTGGAGCCGGCGCTGCTGCTGATGGACGAACCCTTTGCTGCGCTGGACGCGTTGACGCGGCGGCAGATGCAGGACGAACTGCTGAGGCTGTGCGAGGAGACCGGAAACACCGCCTTGTTCGTGACCCACGGCATCGACGAGGCGATCCGCGTCGGGACTCGTATCCTGGCCCTGACGCCGCACCCGGGACGGCTCGCCGCCACGTTCGATGTCCCGCCGGAAACTCGTGCCCGCGGCACCCTAGGTTTCGGCGAACTGGAACGGCGGATCCAGGAAACGGTATTCGCTGGTCCGGAAATCGATCATGTCTGACATCGCGGCTCCAAAACTCGTTCGCGCGCCAGCGCTGCGGCGTGCGCTTGCGGGAACGCCCTGGCGGCGCTTCATCATCCTCGCCGGCTTTGCGCTCGTCTGGGAGGTCTATGCGCGCTGGCTCGACAACGCACTTCTGCTGCCGACCGTCGGCGCGACGCTGTCGGCGCTGTGGTCGGCCATCCTGTCGGGCGAACTGCCGAACCGCGCGTTGACGTCGTTGCGGGTTCTTATCACGGGTTACGCGCTGGGTGTTGTCGTCGCGGCGGTGCTCACGACGCTCGCGGCCCTGTCGCGCTGGGGCAATGAAGCCCTCGGCCTGTTGACGTCGATGTTCAATCCGCTGCCCGCGATCGCACTGCTTCCCATCGCGCTGCTTTGGTTCGGAGTGGGAACGCCGAGCCTCATCTTCGTGATCGTGCACTCGGTTCTGTGGCCGGTGGCCCTTGCCTGCTACGGCGGGTTCCTCGCGGTGCCGCCGACCCTGCGCATGGCTGGCCGCAACCTCGGCCTGTCAGGCGGCCGGTTCGTCGCCGAGATTCTGGTGCCCGCGGCCTTTCCCCAGATCCTGTCGGGTTTGCGGATCGGCTGGGCTTTCGCCTGGCGCACACTGATCGCAGCCGAACTGGTGTTCGGCGTCAGCGCCCGATCCGGCGGTATCGGCTGGTTCATCTACACAAACCGCGCGCAATTGGAGACGGCGAGCGTCTTCGCCGGATTGCTGACGGTGATCCTGATCGGGCTCCTCGTGGAGGGCGTGATCTTCCGAACCCTTACCCGGATCACGGTGCAGCGTTGGGGCCAGGTACAAACCCGGTGAGCGCTCCCCTCATGTCCGTTCTCCCGAAGACGACGTAAACTTCAACGGCCGAACAGCCGGTAGCTCCGATCCGCATCGCGCAAGTGCCGGCTCTCGTCGGTCCAGCCTACCGCACGCCGATAGCTGCCGAGCGTCGCTGCCTGCTTCAGCGCGGCCACATCAACCGCTTGCGGCGCGTCGGCAAACGGCGAAACGAACAGCGCATCCTCGGGACAATAGAGCTCGCACAGGAAGCAGGTCTGACAGTCGCTCTGGCGCGCGATCGTGGGAACGCCCTCGGTCTTGTCGAAGACATTGGTCGGGCACACGTCGACGCAGATGTCGCAAGCCGTGCAGCGGTCGGAATCGATGACCTCGATCATTCCGCGGCCTCCGCGTACTCTGAGGGATGCAGCGGGCGCCCCGAGGTCCAGACCTCGTCGACCCCTCCTGAGGTCACGTAGTGGCGGTAGCGGTCGTCCTGCTCGGGATAGTCGTCGCGGCGATGCATTCCCCGGCTCTCCTGACGCGCCAGCGCGCTGCGATACATCCAGCGCGCCGTCGCGAGCATGGCGGCGGCTTCGCGCGCACGTAGCAGTTCCAATTCGTCCGACGCCGCCGCATTCGACGCCTCCGACCACAAGCCGTCCAGCCGATTGAGCGACTCGCCCAGTCGCCCGGCCTCGCGGAAATAATTCAGCTCGTAAGGGAACACCTCATCCTGAACGCTCCGTGCGAGCGCACCGCCGTGCAAAGGCCGCCCATTGCCGGTGCGCAGACCAACGGTGCCCCGGCGGAACGCCTGGCGCCCGATTGTCGTGCCCAGTTGGCCCGCGAACTCAGCCGCGCCTTGGCCGGCCCAATAGCCCGAAGACATCGCCCAGGCGGCGTTGTGGCTGCCGCCGCCGGTGAAGCCGCCGCAAATCAGCTCGCGGGTCGCAGCGTCACCTGCTGCGTAGAGGCCCGGAACGGTGGTTGCGCAACTGTCGTCAACGATCCGCAGACCTCCCGTACCGCGGACGGTCCCCTCGAGGCGAAGCGTAATCGGAAAGCGTTGGGTGAAGGGATCGATGCCGGTGCGGTCGAACGGCAGGAAGAAGTTCGGCTGAGATGCGCGCATGTGCCGCTGGGTCTCGGCATCGGCCTCGTCGAGCTGAGCAAATACGGGGCCCTGGCGAAGCGCGCGTGCAATCACGGAGCGACCGCCCTTCGACGACGCGCCCGGAATGACACTGCCCTGCTCGTCGGTAAAACTCGCCCAGCTGTAGAACAGGGTCTTGGTCACCGATCCGAACGCCGGCGAGATCGCGTAGGCGTTGGAGAACTCCATGCTGGTGAATTCCGCCCCCGCCTCCGCGGCAAGGAGATAGCCGTCCCCTGTCAGCACGTTCGACCCGAGCGTCTTGCTGAGAAAGGCGCATCCGCCGGTTGCGATCACCACGGCCTTGGCGTTGACCGCCCATCGATCTCCCTTCTGGCGGCGCAAGCCTGCGGCGCCCGCGACCACGCCGTTGCCATCGACCAGCAGTTCGAGCGCGGGTGAATGATCGAGGATGGTGACGCCAGCCTGCTTGGTCCGCTTTCGCATCAGGCGCATGTATTCGGGGCCCTGCAGGGAATTCCGCTGCGGCTTGCCGTCCTCATCTGCGGGATAAGGATAACCCCAAGCGGCAAGCTGGTTGCTCTGAGCGTATGTCCGGTCCAGCACGCGCGCCATCCAGCGGCGGTCCTGGAGATAACCACCCAGTTTCTCGCGACCAGCCATCGCGGCCTTGCGGTGTTCAGGAACGGGGTCGACATACCACACACCGGTGCCGGCCGCCGCGGTCGCGCCTGAGGTGCCGCAAAATCCCTTGTCCGCCAGCACGACGCGTGCACCGTGTTCGGCAGCACTGATCGCGGCCCATGTCCCCGCGGGACCGCCGCCGAGCACCAGCACGTCGGCGTCGAACGCGATCGATCCTGCCGAGCTCGACAGCTTCTCGGCGCGCGCATATGGCTTCGTCATCGCTCGTCTCCTGACTCATTTCTGCGCGGCCCTTCAGCCGTCACGCGCAATGCTGCAAAAGCTACCCGACGCGGGCAACCAGGATGTCCGCCGTTGCATCCGCAAACTCGCAAGACATGTCGTCGAAGAGAGCGAGCTCCCGAACCGTCGCAGCACGCGGATGGTTAGATGCCGCTGAGCTTCGTTGATTCAGGAAAAATCGATCGAGCGCCCGCACGAACCCGGGCGAACCCGCAAGGTCCGCGGCGTGCCTCTCGCTCCCGGCCACGAAGGCAAAGCTCATCTCATTGACATCGACGACGTAGATCATGGCCGGATGTCCTTCCGGAGCGCGCGCGCCTAGCTGCCGAATCCGGCCGGAATGAACGCCGGGATCTTTTCCTCGATGAACTGCCTTACCTCCGGCGAGTTGAATACCTGGATGAAGGCCTTCAGACGCGGATCGTCCTTCTTGTCCGGCCGGGCCGTGAAGCGCAGCACGAGGCCGTCGTCGACGGTGCGATCAATGATCAGCGCCGATTTGGGGTCGCCCCCGGCGGGGATAAGATAGGTGATGTTGACCAGCGCAAGCGTCACGTCGTCCAGCGACCGATAGGTTTGCGCCGGATCCAGCTCGACGATCTTGAGATTCTTGGGATTGTCCGTGATGTCGAACTTGCTGACCGAGAAGCCCTTGCCCGGTGCCAGCTTGATCAGCCCGGCTCGCTCCAGCAAGATCAGGCCCCGGGCGCCGTTGAGGGGCTCGTTTGGAATGGCGACACTGTCGCCGGACTTGATCTCGTCGAGCGTCTTGATCTTCTTCGAGAACAGGCCGACCGGTGCGATCACGCCGACCTTGTCGACCTGCACCAGATTGAAACCGCGCTGCTTGTTTTGGAGCGCCAGATAGGTTGCGTGCTGAAACAGGTTGGCGTCGACCTCGCCGCTGTTGACGACCTCGTTCAACACCACCCAGTCTGACAGCTCGACGATCTTGACGTCCTGCCCCTTTTCTTTGGCCAGCTTGGCGGCAAAAGCCGCCAGCTGTCCGACCGGACCAGCGCTGGTCGCAATTTTCAACGGCTCGTCAGCGACAGCGGCAGCGGTCAGTGCAAGCCAAAGGCCGACGGCCTGGGCAGCTCGAAGAACAGTTCTCATTGTCTCAAGTCCATTCCAGATGATGTGCTTCAGGCGGCTTTGCGCGCACCGGCGTCAGCGCCGGCGGCTGTCAGTGCCTGACCGAGATCCGCTAGGATGTCGTCCGGATGCTCGATTCCGACGGACAGCCGGACATAGCCAGGCGTGACGCCGGCGGCGAGTTGCTCTGCTGCGGTGAGCTGCTGATGCGTTGTCGAGGCCGGATGAATGGCCAGGGACCGCGCATCGCCGATATTGGCGACGTGATAGAACAGCTTAAGCGCATCGATGAACCATCGTCCCGCCTCGACGCCACCCTTCAGCTCGAGGCCGACGAGACCGCCGTAGCCGCCCTTCAGATACGCATCCGCCCGGCGCTTGTTCTCCCCGCTTTGCAGGCCGGGGAAAATCACGTTCGACACCGAGGCCTGCCTAGCGAGGAAGTTCGCGACCTTGACCGCATTCTCGTTGTGCTGGCGGATGCGCAGCGGCAGGGTTTCGAGACCCTGGATGAACTGGAAGGCATTTTGCGGCGCGATCGACGCGCCGAGATCCCGGAGCAGCTTAACGCGAGCCCGAAGGATATAGGCGATAGGCCCCAGCGGCTTGGCCGCCTCCGTCCAGATCGCGCCGTGATAGGCCCCATCGGGCTTGTTCAGAAGCGGGAAGCGGTCCGCATGTGCCGCCCAGTCGAAATTGCCGCCATCAACGATGGCGCCACCGATCGCGGTGCCATGGCCACCGATATATTTGGTCGTGGAATAGACAACCACCGCAGCGCCGTGCTCGAACGGACGCGCGATCAGGGGCGACGCCGTGTTGTCCAGGATGAGCGGAACGCCGAGCGAGCGGCCGATATCCGCGACTTCCTTAATTGGAAAGACATTCAGCTTCGGGTTTGGGAGGGTCTCGCCGAAATAGGCCCGCGTCTTCGCGTCGGTCGCGCCCCGGAACTTCTCGGGATCCGAGGGATCGACGAAGCGGACCTCGATACCGAACTGCTTCAGTGTCTGCGAGAGGAGCGTCCAGGTGCCGCCATAGAGGTCGGTCGACGACACGATGTTGTCGCCGGCTTGCGCGATGTTGAAGATCGCGAAAGCGGAAGCCGTCTGACCTGAAGCAACGGCAAGGGCCGCTACGCCGCCTTCAAGCGCTGCCAGCCGCGTTTCAAAGGCTTCCTGGGTCGGGTTGCCGATGCGGGTGTAGATCGGACCGAGTTGCTCGAGCGCGAACAGGCGCGAGGCGTGGTCGCTATTCTCGAACTGGAACGATGTGGTCTGATAGATCGGAACCGCAACCGCGCCGGTGGCAGGATCGGTGCGATACGATCCACCATGCAACGCCAGAGTCTCGAAGTTCCGGGTCTCCAAGGCCATCTGCAACTCCTTCGATCTCGAGAGCACGCGCGATGCGCAATGCCAAGGAGCGAAATGATGCGGTTGGATTCTCGGGCTGTCGAGCGGCTGGAAAAAATAGCGATGCGCGTGCTGTATCATCACCGTTTCGGAATTCGTTTCTTCCCGATCACTCGTTGAATTGGGAACAAACCCACTCGCGCAAAATGGTAGGAATCCTCGGGCCGATAGAAATGTTTTCGCAATGGCGACAGGATACGATTATGACGAGACCGCGCGAATTGCGTTTCAACGCCTTCAACATGACTGCACCGAGCCACAATTGGGCAGGCCTGTGGTCTCACCCGCGCGATGCGTCCATCGACTACAACACGCTCGACTATTGGATCGACTACGCAAAGACCGCGGAACGGGGACTGCTCGACGGCATTTTCCTCGCGGATGTGTTCGGCGTGTACGACGTCTATGGCGGCACGGCCGATGCCGCCGCATTGCACGCAGTGCAGCTCCCCAACGCGGACCCGACGCTGCTTGTGTCCGCCATGGCGAGCGTCACGAGCCATCTCGGCTTCGGTATCACGTCAAATCTGACCTTCGAGCATCCCTATCAATTGGCCCGTACGTTTTCGACGCTCGACCATCTCACCAAGGGCAGGATCGGCTGGAACATTGTCACCGGTTATCTCGACAGCGGCGCCCGCGGCATGGGCCTTCCGGCTGGCCGCGCCCATGACGATCGTTATGACGCGGCCGAAGACTTTCTCACCGCGGCCTACAAGCTATGGGAAGGCAGCTGGGAGGACGACGCCGTTCGCCGCGATCGCGGTGCCCGCATCTTCACGGACCCGGCCAAGCTGCACAGGGTTCTGCACGAAGGCCCCTATTTCAAGGTCGACGGCATCCACCTCGCCGAGCCTTCGCCGCAGCGAACGCCGCTGCTGTATCAGGCTGGGACGTCGAAACGCGGTCGCGCCTTCGCGGCCCGACATTCGGAAGCGATCTTTCTCAACGGCCAGACCAAGCCGATCCTTGCGCGCGCGGCGCGCGAGATACGCGAGGCGGCCAAGGCTTATGGGCGCGATCCCTATGACATCCGTCTGTTTGCCGGCGCGACCGTGATCGTGGCGCCGACGCGTGCCGAAGCCAATGATCTGCTCGAGGACTACGCGCGTCACGTCGATCAGACCGGCCAGCTCGCCCTGCTGTCGGGCTGGACGGGCATCGACTTCTCGACCTATCGGCCTGACCAGCCGGTGGAATACGTCGAGAGCAACGCCATCCAATCGATGGTCGAGAATTTCACCGTGCGCAGCGATCGGCCGGTCCATGTCGGCGACCTCGCGAAGTTGAGCCGCGCCGGCGCCCGGTCCCCCTTTGTGGTCGGCTCACCACAAGACGTCGCCGACGAACTGATCTCTTGGGCAGAAGACACCGACGTCGACGGTTTTAATCTATTTCGCCTCGTCGTGCCGGAATCGCTCAACGCCTTCGTCGATCTCGCGGTCCCGGAACTGCAATCCCGTGGCGTCTACAAGACCGTCTATCGCGAGGGCACGCTGCGCGAAAAGCTGTGTCCCGGCCGCGGCCCGCGGCTGCATGAGACACATCCAGGCGCAGGCTTTCGGCGTGGCCTTCGACGACCGGAACGCTCCGATCCTATGCCGCTGAGTAGTGGGCCGATGACGTAACAAGCGGCATCGCATGGAAAATTCCGTTCTCGGATTGCGACCGACCGCGAACGCTTTGTTCTCCAACGCCTTCGTAATCTGAAATTGCAACGTGTCCGCGATTGCCGGCACATACGGCGTGCAGTTTGCCAAACGCCGCCAAAGCGGCTGAGCTTCAGGATCATTGTTCATGCCTCGTCTTACCTCCCGCCTGAAGGCCCTCGCCGCAGCCGCGTTCAGCATCTTCGCCATGGCGTCCATTCAGCCCGCAATGGCCGAGGAGATCCGCATCGGCTACCAAAAGTCCTCGACGCTGACCGCGATCCTCAAGACGAACGGGGAGTTGGAGAAGGCGCTTGCGCCGCTTGGCGTCACCATCTCCTGGCACGAGTTCACCAGCGGCCTGCCGCTGCTGGAGGCCATCAACATCGGCAGTATCGATTTCGGCGCCGACGTCGCCGACACCGTGCCGATCTTCGCGCAGGCCGCCGGTGCCAAACTCGTCTATGTCGCGGAGGAAGCCGCCTCACCCGCGGCGCAGGCAATCGTGGTGCCGGAGGCTTCGGCCATCAAGACCATCACTGAACTCAAGGGCAAGAAGATCGGCGTGACCAAGGGCGCCGGCAGCCACTATCTGCTGCTCGCAGCACTGGCCAAGTCCGGGCTAAGCTTCAAGGACATCTCGCCGGCCTATCTGACGCCGGCCGACGGCCGAGCGGCCTTCGTCAGCAACAATGTCGATGCCTGGGTCGCCTGGGATCCGTTCCTGACCAGCGCCCTCCACCAGACGAAAGGTCGTATCTTGTCCGACGGGAACAATGGCCTCGCGAGCTACAAGCGCTATTACCTCGCCTCGGCAGCCTATGCGGACAAGCATGACGAAGTGTTGAATGTGATCTTCGCCAAACTTGCCGCGACCGGAAAATGGGTGAAAGCCCAGCCAAAGGACGCGGCAACGTTGCTCGCGGGGCTCTGGGGTATCGACGCGGCGACTGTCGAAGAGGCCAACAGCCACCGCTCCTATCAAGTAGGCGCAGTCACCGGGTCCGGCTTGTCGGAGCAGCAGCGCATTGCCGATGCGTTCTACGCGGAAAGCCTGATCCCGGTGAAGCTCGACACTGCGGCCATCAAGATCTGGTCGCCAAAGGGATCCTGATCTCCGCTACTTGCGGCAATCGCCGCCGACTACGGAAATCCCATGCCGCCACGCCAACTGCATCTGAACGTCAACCTGCTTCATTCCGGCGTCTACCCGTCAGCCTGGCGGCTGCCGGACAGCGATCCGCGCGCCTTCTTCGATCTCGGTCATTATGTGCGTGTGGCTCAAATTGCCGAACGCGGCAAGTTCGACGCGATCTTTCTGGCGGATTCGCCCGCCGTGAACGACCGCATCGACTACCGGTCGTTCACGTCGCTTGAGCCGACCATCGTGCTGGCGACGGTCGCCGCCGCAACGAAGCATGTCGGGCTGATCGGAACGGTGTCCACAACCTACAACGAACCCTACAACATCGCGCGCCGGTTCGTGACGCTGGATCATGCCAGCGGCGGACGCGCGGGGTGGAATGCAGTCACGACAGCAGATGCCGCTTCAAGCCGCAACTTTGGCCTCTCGGGTGCACTGGAGCACAAGGCCCGATACGAGCGCGCCAAGGAATTCACGGAGGTCGTCCACGCGCTGTTTGACAGCTGGGAGGACGACGCCTTTGTCGGCGACAAGGCGAGCGCACGATTTGTCGATACGTCGAAGGTGCACCCGATCGCGCATCGCGGCCCGCATTTTTCGGTGGCCGGGCCGCTGAACGTCCCGCGCTCACCACAAGGACGGCCCGTCACAGTCCAGGCTGGCGGGTCGAATGACGGCCGCGATTTCGCGGCAGCCTATGCGGAAGCCGTGTTCACGCTGGCGCAGAGTATCGATGAGGGCGTCGCCTACGCGCGAGATCTGCGCACACGCGCAGCTGCTTACGGGCGTTCCGGCGATTCGATCGTCAATCTGCCAGGTCTCGCCACCGTGATCGGCAGCACCGAGGCCGAAGCCAAACGGCGACAGGATGAACTCTGGTCGCTGGTGCCGATCGAATACAGCCTGGCGCGCCTCGCCGGCACGCTGCAGATCGACCCTGGCCTTCTCGACCTCGACAAGCCGCTTCCCGATCCCCTGCCGCTTCCGGCAAACGCCAATCACACCATGTTCCAGGGCACAGTGAACCTGGCCCGGCGCGGCAATCTCACTGTTCGTCAGTTGATCCGTGCGCTCGGCGGCGGCGTTGGCCATCGCATCATCGTCGGCACACCGGAACAGATCGCGGACGACATCGAGGCCTGGTTCAAGGCCGGCGCCGCCGACGGCTTCAATCTGATGCCGGATGTTCTCCCGTCCGGGCTCGAAACCTTCGTCGATACGGTCGTGCCCATTCTTCAGAAGCGCGGGCTATTCCGCACCGAATATACCGGCACGACGCTGCGCGACCATTTCGATTTGCCTCGGCCAGCGAGCCGCTTCGCGAAGCAGGCGCCGGAGGTGGCTTCGGCCTGACTTACCCCAGGGACTGGGCCAGGGCCGCTAGGCCCAGTTGATTGCCTCGCACGCACGCGGGGAATCACTTCGAGCGCAAAACGCCGCATCTCGGCTTCGAACGGCTGGAACTGCAGCATGAACAGTTCGATGCCGGCGGCATGGAATGCCGCGATGCGCTCTGCGACCTCGTCATAACTACCGACCAGCCCCGCGGCCGTGCCGCCATTGCTGCCGACGCGCGGCGTCTTCTGCATGGTCTGCATCATCACGACCTTCGGGTCGGTATTCTGCTTCTGGATCGACTTCATCGGTGCATCCTTTGCGGCGAGGCTCAGCAGCCGCTCATGAGCGGCCTCTGCCTGCTCGCGGGTTTCGCGCGCGACGACAAAGGCGGACAGGCCGAAACGCAAGGGTGGCGCCGGACCACGCGGACGTGCCGCGACATCGGCGATCAGGCTGGCGACATCGTCGGGCGGCTGACCATTGATAAACCAGACGTCGCCATGGCCGGCAACCAGATCGCGCGCCGGCTCGGACTCTCCACCAACATAGATTGCCGGTCGCTTGCGGTAGAGACCGGCCGGGCGCAGCGTATAATCGGAAACCTTGAAGTGATCGCCGCTGTGATTGAGACGTTCACCCTCCATCAGGCGCGAGACGATCGATATCCATTCCCTGCCGTAAGCATAGCGCGCGTCGTGCTCTGGAAAGCCGATTCCTGCCTTCTCCAGCTCCGGCCGGTTCCAGGCATTCACCAGATTGATCGCGAACCGGCCGCGGCTGATGTTCTCAATCCCGAGCGCCAGCTTTGCGAGAACCACGGGGTGATAGAGATACGGCTTGATCGCGGCGATGATCTCGATGCGCTTCGTCAGCGCCGCAACCGCAGCGGCGGCGCTCCACGCCTCGAGCTGGTCGAGATCCTCCTGATGCGGATTGATCGTGTGCTGTGCGATCAGCGTCGAATCATAACCAAGCTCCTCGGCCGCGAGGATGAGGTCGCGATTGCGCTCCCAGGACGCATCGTAAGGCTCTTCCGGGTCCTGATGCGCAGCGCGAGGCCCGTGCACCAGAGCCCAGATGCCGAAGCGAAGAGGTGCGATCGTCATCATGTTCTCCCGGTAACTCTCTCAGCTCCAAGCGTTGTCGCCAATGGTTGGCGCAAGATCAAGCAGACCGACATCAAAAGATTTTCTTTGTCGCGCATCGATGCTGCGACGACCGCAGATCACTGCGGAGCGAACGACAATTGAAATAGCCCTCTATTTCTGTCGACACGATTTCGTGGGACATTTTGCAGGGACGGCAAGTCATTGGCGTCACACTCCCTGCATCAAACGCAGTTGGTGAAACGAGGTCTGTTGTCTTGAGCAATATCGAACTGAGCGACATCGACCGCGCCGCGATTGGCACGGACGGCCGGCGGTCGCGGCGAAGCAGCGAAAATACAGACGCTCCGGCAACGCCAAAGGGCAAGCTCGGCCCGCGAGGCCTTCAGCTGCTGTCTTGGATCGCCCCGGTCGTGCTCGTCGTCGTCTGGGAATGGCTTGCGCAGGCCGGATGGCTGTCCCCACACGTGCTTCCGGCGCCCGGCAAGGTGATGCGCACCGCGTTCAAGCTTGCGACCACCGGAACACTCCTGAACGATCTCGGCGTCAGCCTGTTGCGCGCGGCGTCGGGCTTCGTGATCGGCACGGTGGTTGGCGCTACGCTTGGCATTCTCGTCGGATTCTCGAAGATCGCTGAAGCCGCAATCGACCGCAGCGTGCAGATGATCAGGGCCATCCCTTTCCTCGCGGTCCTGCCCTTGGTCATCGTCTGGCTCGGCGTCGGCGAGACGCAGAAGATCTTCCTTGTTGCGCTCGGCGTCACTTTTCCGATCTACATCAACACCGTGCTTGGCATCCGACAGGTCGATCCCAAACTGCTCGAGCTCGGCCGCGTCCAGGGCTTGGGCCCGATTCAGCTGATCCGCCGGATTATCCTTCCCGGCGCATTGCCGTCAATCCTGACCGGGGTCCGTTATGCCCTGGCGACAGCGTGGCTCGCGCTGGTGGTGGCCGAGACCATCGGCGCGCAGTCTGGCATCGGCTTTCTCGCCATGGACGCGCGTGAATTCCTGCGCACCGATGTGATCGTGCTGACGATCGTGATCTACGCACTGATCGGCGTCGCCGCCGACGGCATCGCACGCTTACTCGAACGGCGCTTGCTCGCCTGGCATCCGAATTACGGGGCAGCACGATGAACGCTCATGTCGCGCCGCTGTCTGCTGCCTCATTCGAAACAGGTCCGGCTGTCGTCGTCAGCAACCTCATGCGCAGCTACGGCAGCCGCGTGGTCATCGAAAAGCTGAGCCTGCGCATTGAGCGGGGCGAGTTTGTTGCCCTGCTGGGCGAGAGCGGCTGCGGCAAGACCACGCTGCTGCGCGCACTCGCCGGGCTGGATTCCGTTCAGGGTGGACGCATCGTGGCGCCGCGCCGCCCGGCCGTGGTGTTCCAGGAACACCGGCTTCTGCCGTGGGACAGCCTCTGGCGCAACGTCTCGCTTGGCCTGCAAGGGCCGGATGCGCGCGAGCGCGCCGCCGAAGCGCTGACCGAGGTCGGTCTCGGCGATCGTCTCGACGACTGGCCGCGCAACCTCTCCGGCGGACAGGCCCAGCGTGTTGCGCTCGCCCGTGCGCTGGTGCAGCAGCCCGAGCTTCTGCTGTTCGACGAGCCCTTTGCCGCGCTCGATGCGCTCACGCGTATCCGCATGCACGAGCTCGTCCGAGAGCTCGTCGCCAATCATCAGCCGGGCGTCCTGCTCGTCACCCACGACGTCGATGAAGCCATCGCGCTTGCCGATCGCATCCTGGTGATGCGTCACGGCGCGATCGCCTACGAGCACCGCGCGGCACGCGACGGCTCTACGCCCATCTCTCGGACCGAACTTCTCGGCGAGCTCGGTGTGATCTCCCATTCGCCTAACTAGTTTATCCGGAAGGCCAATATGTCCGACTCCTCAATCGCCAAACCATCCCGACGCAACTTCCTCGGCTCCGCAGCCTTCGGCATTGGCGCGCTCGCCGGCCTGAACATCAGTGAGTTTGCCGAGGCGGCGCCGAGCCGCACCACGGACACGGTCCGCCTGACCTGGGGCCTGGGCGGCCTCAATCTGATCGCCAAGGAACGCGGCGAATTCGAGAAGCTGCTGGCCAGGGACGGCATCAAGGTCGAGTGGCTCGGCCCGTTTCCGAACCACGCCCCCACCCTGCAGGCCGTTACCGGCGGCAGCGCCGATTTCAGCTTTGGCGGCAGCACAACGCCGGCGCTGGCCGCGATCATCGCCGGCTCGCCCCTGGTGTTCACTCAGTTCGTGGTCTACGAGCCGCGCACCACCGCGATCATTGCCAAGGACGGTTCCGGCATCGACAGGATCGAGGATCTCGTCGGCAAGTCGGTCGCGGTCAATCGCTCGGGCCTCGGCGAATTCCTGCTGGTCGCAGCTCTCGAGAAGCACAAGGTGGACCGCTCCGCGGTAAAGGTCGTCTATCTCAATCCGCCCGATGCCGCGCCGGCGCTTGCTTCGGGCAAGGTCGACGCGTGGTCGATGTGGAGCCCCGGCGTCGACATCGCCCGGCGCGAATACAACGCGCACGACATCTTCCTGGAAGGCCGCGACCTCGAGTTCCAGATCGATTTCACCTCCTATCTCACCACCCGCAAATTCGCGACCGACAATCCCGCGCTGGTGCGCGCCGTGAACGACGCGTTCCGCGCCGAAGGCAAGTGGATTTCGGAGAACAGCAAGGACGCCGAGTACATCGCCCAGAAGGCGGGCAAGTACAGCGACGAAGTCCGTGACCAGTTCATTGCGCTGAAGCGCCAGTACCGCTACTTCGCCGTGAACGACGAGCGATTCATCAGTGAGCTGCAAAAGGCCGCCGACTGGCTCGTCGCCCGCAAGGTTTTGCCCGAGCCGGTCAAGGTGACCGAGCATCTCGCCCAGCTCTAAGAACGCCACCTACAGGCCAAGACAATGAACAAGACCGTATCCACACCCTCCCTGACGCCATCCGAACCGCTCAAGACCGGCTCGCCGGAACTGGAGGCTATGCTCAACCAGATCTCCGAGGGGGCCAGTGACCGCGAGCGCGACCGCGTCCTGCCTTTCGAAGTCATCGATCTCATCCGCCGCGCCCGCCTCGGCGCGCTGCGGTTGCCTGTGAACGCCGGCGGCGCCGGGAGCACGATCCGCGATCTCTTCGCCTTCGTGATCCGGCTCGGCGAGGCCGACGCCAATGTGGCGCATATCCTGCGCAACCATTTCAGCGTGGTCGAGCGCTTGGTTCGTACACCCAAGGACGAGCAGAGCCGGCAATGGCAAAAGGCGGTCGCTGAGGGCGCCATCATTGGACTTGCGACCACCGAGCTCGAAAGCTCGCGGGTCGGCAATGTCACGCCCGGGACGACGTTCACGCCGGACGGCAACGGCGACTACCTGCTGAACGGCACCAAGTATTACAGCACAGGCACTCTGTATTCGGACTACGTCCTTGTACGCGCGGCCGATCCATCCGGCGCGACCGGTGCCACGATCGTGCCGATCAAGCGCGAGGGCATCGAGCTGGTCGACGACTGGGACGGGCTCGGGCAGCGGCTCACGGCGACCGGCACCACGCACTTCCGCAACGTCAACGTCAAGCGAGCGGAGATCGTGTTCGATACCCCGGACGGCGGGTATGGCGTGCCCTATTCCAATACGTTTGCGCAGCTGTTTCTGACTGCGATCGTTGCGGGTATTGCGCGTGCGACGCTGCGGGATGCGACAGCCCTGGTCCGCTCGCGCAAGCGTACGTTCTACTATGCGCCGACCGAGATCCCGACCGACGATCCCCTCCTGCAACAGACGGTCGGCCAGATCGCCGGCGGCGCCTTTGCGGCCGAAACCGTCGTGCTGGCGGCAGCCGAAGCGCTGGACATCGCGACCGACGCATTCGATGCCGGCGCTGCGAACGCGGCAGACGCCGCGCACACGGCCGCCCTGCTCTCGGCCAAGGCAAAGATCATCGCCGATGATTTCGCCATCCGGGGTGGCAGCCTGTTGTTCGATGTCGGCGGCGCATCGGCGACCAAAAAGGTCACCAACTTCGACCGTCACTGGCGCAATGCGCGGACGCTGTCGTCGCACAACCCGACGACCTACAAGGCGCGCTCGATCGGCGAACACGAAATCAACGGCACTCCATTGCCCGCGAAGGGCTTTTTCTAAGAGCGAACAGGCCTATCCACGGCGTCCGATGCGAGGAGCGACAGATGGGAAAGTCCGACATTCATCTGGTCAGCGGCGATGGCGAGGTCGAGAACCAGTTTCGCGCCGTGATGCGGCGCCTGGCCGGCGGCGTCACCATTATCACGGCCGGTCGCGACCAGGACATCACCGGCATGACGGTGTCGTCCCTGACATCACTTAGCGCCAGTCCGCCCCGGCTGCTGGTCAGCGTCAACCGGCAGGCCTCGTCCTTCGCCCGAATCGCCCGTTACAGGGTATTCGGTGTCAACATTCTGGGATCGGACCAGCAGGCTCTCGCCGGGCGTTTCAGCGACGGCAGCTTGAAGGGCCACGAGCGCTTCAATGGCATCCGATGGTCCGCGGGGGCGGCCGCCGTGCCGCTGCTTGGAGACACCCTCGCGACCATCGAATGCAAGGTCGAGGAGATCATTGAACGGCACTCGCACGGCATCATTATCGGCAGCCTGTTGAGCTTCGAACTGTCGCACGAGCTCTCGGGCCTGGTGTACTGGAACGGCCAGTACATCCCGATCACGCACGACTTCGACCTCGACCTCCTCGCCGAGATCAGCATTCCGTTGGCTCATGTCAGGTAACCCGCCGGAATCGCCCAGCGGCGGGCGCTGGCAGCTTGACAGGATCGTCGCCGAGCTTCGCCTCTCGCGCGAGGAAACACACAGCATTAGGCGCGACGGAGAGGCGCGACGCGCCCCCTCCCGCGAGGCGCTTCGGGCCATTCTAGATGGCCTCACCGAGGCGCTGTTTCCCAGGCATTATGGTCAGTTCGATCTCGACGGCGAGAATATCGACTATTTCGTCGGCAATCGCCTGAGCATCGCCCTCGAGGGCCTTTGCGACCAGATCCACCGCGGTGCGCGATTTGTCGGGGACGAGCTGATTCCAGGCTACCGGCGCGAGGACGCGGTCGAGCTGACGCGGCAGTTCGGCGCATGCCTGCCGGCGGTGCGTGGGCTCCTGATCTCCGATCTGAGAGCGGCCTTCGTCGGAGATCCCGCAGCCAGGAATTTTCCGGAGATCCTGATCGGATATCCGGGAATGACGGCGATCATCCATCACCGGCTGGCACATATCCTTGATAAGCTCAATGCGCGCTTGATCGCCCGGCTTGTCGCGGAGATTGCTCATACGAGAACCGGCATCGACATTCACCCCGGCGCCAGCATCGGATCCGGTTTCTTCATTGATCACGGGACCGGCGTGGTGATCGGCGAGACGGCGATCATCGGTGACAATGTCCGTATCTATCAGGCCGTGACGCTCGGCGCGCGCCACTTTCCGACCGACGACGATGGTCAGCTGATCAAGGGCGATGCGCGGCATCCGACCGTTGAGGACGACGTCGTGATCTATTCCGGCGCAACCATCCTGGGGCGGATCACGATCGGCCGGGGCGCGACCATCGGCGGCAACGTCTGGGTTACCCAGGACGTGCCGCCGAACAGCGTCGTGACGCAGGCCACCGCCCGCAACAAGCAGGGTTAGGGCGCGTACCGATAAAAGTCGGCTTACCAATCCAAAGCGGAAGTCTCCCACTTTGCGTGTGATCGGCGGCTTGTGACCCGTACCGGAAGTCGCACCTGCTTCATCCAAAATTGAGCATTTGGCGTGGTAGAGGTTGACGTAGCCAGCTCTTGCAACCTATCGCTCTAATAATCGCAATCGCCAGGTTTGCTCGTTTGAAAAAAAGGTTGTTTATCGCGCTTGGAATACTCGTGGGCTTGGTGATCCTTGTGGTCGCGTTTTTCAGGCTCAATTTTTACGATGTTCATGTGCGCTATCGTCTGACCGTCGAAGTGCAGGATGGCGATCAGGTCAAGACCGGATCGAGCGTCATTGACGTATCTTACAATATTGAGCCGGCTTGGTCTCCGAGCCACTTCAACTCGTTTCCAACACCTGTCGGATATGCGCCGACCGTTGACCTCGGCGAGAAAGGCATGCTCTTCCTGACCTTCTCGAATGCGACGAGAACCCCTGCGCAGCGGATCGAGCGCCACAAGAAGTCTTTTTGCCTCTTTGACGATATCGGGTGTTTGCCTTTTGCGGCCTATCGCAGAGCCGGCGGGGGCGCAGACTTCAATCAGAAGAAAGCCGCGCTTCATGAGTTGCTTCGTCAGAGCGGGCCGCGGGACGTGCCCTTTATTGCTTTGCCTCAACTAATTCGCTTCGTCGATATCGATGATGAGCACCGGTACGTGGAGCTCCCGCCTGATGACTTGGCCATCAGCTTTGGACCGGGCGTCGAACTCAAACGTGTCGTCCTTCAATTGACCGATGATCCGGTTACGCAGCTGCCGGATATTTGGCCGCAATGGCTGAAGGAAAAAGGCCAGATGTCCGCCGTGCTGAAGGGATATCAAAACGACTAACGCAACTATGCCACTGTCAATGCTGCGCCGCGTGAGTCCGGAATTGGCCCAACTCGGAACTTCCGGTCCGCGGCGGAGGCTTCCGCAATCAGTGGGCAACCGGAAGCAAGCTGCCGGTGTACCGAAGGCCGCGTTTGACCCAAGCGCTCATACCAGAGCACGATGACTTGCTCCCACTCGCGGAGATTGATAGCTTACTCTCATTCTCGGAGATCCATCTCTGTTCGCCTGCACTGTCTGGAAAACCTATGCTCCACAAGAGACCTGCTCTTGCCGATCTCGTACGCGGCGCCGTCATGCTGTTGATGGTCGCCTGCTTCGGCGGCAGGGAGTTGCGCGCCGCCGAGGCGCCGGTCTGGCCGATTCCGGACTGGCAAGCGTCGACCCCCGAAGAAGAAGGCATGGATTCCGGCGAGCTCGCAAACATCATCGCCTATGGCAAAACCAAAAGTTTCGACAGCCTTTTGATCACGCGCCATGGGCGCATCGTGCTCGACGCTTACTACGCACCTTACACCGGGGACATCCCCCACAACCTCAACTCTGCCACTAAGTCGGTGGTAAGCAGCCTCGTCGCCATGCTGCGCAAGGACGGCGTGCTCGATAGTTTTGAACACCCGGTGCTCGACCTCTTCGCCGACCGCGATCCGGCCAATGTCGACGAGCGCAAGAAGGCGATCACGGTGCAGCATCTCCTGGACATGACCTCGGGTCTCGAATGGGATGAGGGTTTCGAAGGCGGCCGGGAGCAGTCCATGATCGACATGCGACGCAGCCCCGATTGGGTCAAGTTCATCCTCGATCGTTCGATGTCGTCCCATGCGCCGGGAGAACTGTTCTACTACAACAGCGGCAATTCACACCTGCTCTCGGCGTTAGTAACGAAGCTCTCTGGGACGCCTACGCGTAGTTATGCCAATGCGAAGCTACTGGGTCCCCTCGGCATCGCACCACCGTTCTGGCGAAAGGATCCGCAGGGTATCGCTATCGGAGGCTTCGGCCTGTCGTTGCGGCCGCACGACATGGCGAAGTTGGGGTATCTTTATCTGAGACACGGCGAGTGGGCTGGCCAACAACTCCTCCCCGCGGAATGGGTCGACGCCGTTAATCACGCCACCATCCCCATGAACGCCAGAGTCGATCCGGGCTTGACCTATCATGATCAGTTCTGGGCGCTGCCTGATCGGCATGTCTTCATGGCGGTTGGCTATCACTGCCAAGTGATTATGGTGTTTCCAGATCTCGACGTCGTGGCGGCGATGACGGCTAGGGATTTCTGCTCGTTCCGCAGGATGGCTGAGGGTATCTCCGCCGCGGTCAAGTCTGAAGCGCCACTCCCAACCAACCCCGAAGCCGCGCGCCTGCTTGCCGACGTCGTCAGCGACGTCTCGACCGAGAAGCCGACAGAGGTCGGCCCGGCGCCCCGGATCGCGTCAGTAGTTTCAGGCAAGACCTACCGGTTCGTCGACAACGCGCTCGATATCAGATCTGTCTCTCTGTCGTTCGCCGATAGGCCAGGGTACGACGTGGAGCTGGTTACGCACAATCCCGCTAATCCCGTGATCCGCATGCGCGGACCGATCGGTCTGGACGGCCTCTATCGCAAGAGCGAGCCGACGCCCTTCGGATTGCGCGCGGTAAAGGGAGCTTGGGTGAGCGGCGATACGTTCGATGTTGACGTGCAATATGTCGGCATGGGCGAGCAGCAGAAGTTCTCGCTCTCATTCAGCGAGGACAAAAAGGTCCTGTTGCGCGGGAAGGGCAGGAATGGTCGCGAGGTTGCGGTGACTGGCGAGGGCGGCGGTTGAAAGAAGCTTCGCGCGGTCGCTTCTGCGACGGTGTGCGCACCATTTCACGCCAGCCCGACTGCAAGCCGTGCGTTGAGGTGTCATTCATTTTTGCTTGGGGAATGTCGCCTGTTGGCCGTAGCTGACTTGCCGCCCGCTGCCGGTGGAGGACGCTTGTGACCAAAAGGCGATATAATCCTCGGGTTCGCCTGTTCATTGTGCCGGTCCTCTGACGACAGGAGCCAAGAATGCCTCGTGCTTTTTTGTTGTTTGCTTTCTGCTTCTTTTTTGATCTGAGAGCGGCGAACGCTGCGGGGGTCACAAATTTTGACATTCCTGCTGACGGAGCGGGACCGGGGATTAGGCTGCTGGTTTGGACACCTTGCGCAGAGCCCCCACGAGAAATGGATGCTCGTGGCGCCATTTTCTTTGCAGTGCCCGGATGCGCGGTGACCGGCGAAAAGCTTCCTCTCATCGTGATATCGCACGGGCGACGGGAATGGTTCGGCGGCCACCATGACACTGCGACGGCGCTGGCCGACGGGGGCTTTGTCGTTGCTGCACTCAATCATCCTGGTGACACTTGGCGCGACGCTAGTCGCACCGACAGCCTTTCGGTGCTGGTGGAGCGCCCTGCGGATATTAAGCGGGTGATTGATTACATGCTCGATCGCTGGCCCGACGCGGCGCGCATCGACGGTAGGCGTATTGGTCTCTACGGATTCTCCTTTGGCGGCTATACCGGTCTTGCTGTCATCGGTGGTAATCCCGATTTGCGAAAGGGCCTGGCCAACTGCGCGACGTCCAGCCTGTTAGCCTGTAAGCAGCTTGAAAGCGATGCTGCCCCCAGTCAGTCAGTCACGTCCGATCCGCGCGTGAGGGCCGCTGTCATTGTTGATCCGTATCCGGCATTTGTGTTCCCGGAGAAGAACCTGAAGGAAGTAGCGGTTCCGGTTCAGTTGTGGAGTTCCGATCCTGCACAAAACGCTGATCGACTGTCAGGATGCTGTGCAGCAGCGGTCAAACAAGGGCTTCCCACGCCGGATTATCACTTCGTGTCAGACGCCAAACACTTCTCTTTCCTTGCAACCTGCACCCCGACGGAAGCGCAGGGTAATCCGTCGGCTTGCACCGATGCGCCGGGCTTCGATCGTAACGATTTTCATCGACACCTTCACGCTGAGATGATCGCGTTTCTCCGTAAGCATCTCGCTGAAAGCCAGTAGCATCTGCCCGTGGCTGCGCCGCTGGCAATGTTGCTGATTGGCCATCGCTGTCCTTCGAGAGGCGGATCGTCATGCCGGCTCTCAAGGAGGACCCGGAAGTTTGGCGCCGAGCGCCGGATCGGCACTTCTGAAATTAAGCGGTCATGTGCCATCCGAGACCACCTTTTGACCCAATTGCGACATTGCAAGCACGCCCGGCATAGCCAAGCGGATCACGATAGGACAGAATGGCAGTCCTTTGGGGAATAAGCCGAGTTATGACTGAGCCGCTGACGGCGCCCTTCGCGCCCTTCGAGTGGATGCTGTCGGCGCGCTATTTGCGGGCGCGCCGTAAGGAGGGCTTCATTTCGGTCATCGCCGGGTTCTCCTTCCTCGGCATCATGCTTGGCGTCGCCACGCTGATCATCGTCATGGCCGTGATGAATGGCTTTCGGAAAGATCTGCTCGACAAAATTCTGGGGCTGAACGGCCATATTCTGGTGCAGCCGCTGGAATCGCCGCTGACCGACTGGAAGGACCTGGCCGATCGCATTAGCCAGGTCGAGGGCATCCGGCTCGCCGCGCCTGTCGTCGACGGCACAGCGCTGGCATCGTCCTCCGGCGCTTCCGGCGTTCTGGTGCGCGGCATCCGCTCTGACGACCTCAACAATCTCACCTCGATTGCGAAGAACATCAAGCAGGGCTCGCTCGAAGGCTTTGACGAGAGCCAGGGGGTCGCCATTGGTCAGCGTATGGCCGATCAACTGTCGCTGCACGCCGGTGATGCCATCACGCTCGTCGCGCAGCATGGCGCGGTTACCCCGATGGGCATCATGCCGCGCGTCAAGAAGTACAGGGTCGCAGCCATCTTCGAGATTGGTATGTCTGAATATGATGCGAGCATGGTCTTCATGCCGCTCGTAGAGGCTCAAACCTACTTCAACCGCGACAAGGACGTGACCGCGATCGAAATCTTCACAAACAATCCCGGTCGCATGGACCAATTTCGTAAAGCGGTGATGGAGGCAGCCGGGCGCCCGGTCTTTCTTGTGGACTGGCGGCAGCGCAACTCGACCTTCTTTAGCGCGCTTCAGGTCGAGCGCAATGTGATGTTTCTAATCCTGACAATGATTGTGCTTGTTGCTGCGTTGAACATCGTATCTGGGCTAATCATGTTAGTGAAGGACAAGGGCGGCGATATAGCGATCCTCAGGACCATGGGCGCGTCGCGAGGCTCAATCATGCGGATCTTCCTGATCACAGGTGCTTTCATCGGCGTCGTGGGGACACTGGTCGGCTTCGCCGTCGGGCTCCTCGTCTGCCTTAATATCGCGTCGATCCAGCAATTCCTGTCCTGGCTGACCAGCACTGACTTGTTTCCACGAGAGCTCTATTTTCTATCGAAGCTACCAGCCGAAATCGATGCCGGAGAGACCGCCGCGGTCGTTATCATGGCGCTCACGCTGTCGCTTCTTGCTACCCTCTACCCATCCTGGCGCGCCGCCCGGCTCGATCCCGTCGAAGCGTTGCGGCGATGAACGATAGTTGCCAGCAGTGGCTGGCGCCATACGCTGTCAACCGTTTCATGGGATGTCGCATCTTGGCCCGAAGGCGAAGATCGCCATCCTGTCCGCACGTCGGCAGTCGGGGCCAGAGCGGACGTCGAGAAGACGCTGGCAAGTCGACGCGAATGACCCGAAGGCGACTTCGCCGCGCTTCAATCCTTCCTCATTCGATTGAGAAGAGACAAGGTCTTCTGGTGAATTTCACGCCAGTCACTTAAAAACGGAGAACTGAAACTCACGTTGACCATGAGATCGAGGTATTCGAAATAGTAATTGCAGGAATAGTACAGCTTTGGCGTCGTTACGGTCTGAGGTTGGGTGCAGTGGATCAGATAGTCACGACTACCATCCGGCGACGCAATATATTCCCGAAACTCTTTCGATATGCCGCTTCGCAACTCCCGCAGGCCATACGGAGCGTCGGTAATTTCCGGCGAGTAGTTAAGCTCGTTCAATCTCTCAACGCCTCGGGCAACGGTCATGACCGTCCCCTCAAGCATCGACACGTTGATTTTCCGTCTCGCTCTCTCTTGCGGATCCCTGATCGTAGGCGCAGTAAATTCCGGCCACTGCAACCCGAGGCGTACCACCGGATCACGCGACCAGTTTGGATTTGGATTGGTGACGCCGCTGTAATCCGGCTTGTAAATTATCTCAATCAGGTCGCGAGGAATCACGTACGTGTGCGAAGCAAGCGTCTGAGTTACGAAATTGGGACTATCGTCTGCCTGGAGAGGCGTCGTCATCCCTAGAGCTATGAAACCCGCCCTGAGGCTGCTCCCCCCCACAAGCAGCGCCACGCGAAGCCGTCTGACTCTTCGCTGCCCGGAAGAATTTACATCTCTCGATAATTGCTGAGTCACCCCAAACTCCGGCTCTACCGAAGTATACTTAGTTCGCGATGATTAAACGGTCAATTTCCGGTTGTGGCCCCGTAGCTGACCTGCCGTGCGCAGCTGGTGCAGGACCGCTTGTGACCCAAACCGGACTTCGTCGCCATTGCTTGATTACGCCGTCTTGATTGTGTAATTCTTCTGTCAGCGCCGATTTGATACTCAGCTTGCGGGCGCTTCTAAAAATGCAGCTAAAGAGAACCATTCCCTGCATCGTCCCGCATTGCGCGAATCGTCGGCCATCTCGAATGGGAGGGCGAAATGAAGTTTGCTGCAATCGCGGATGTGCACGGGAATCGTCCCGCGCTCGAAGCCGTACTTGCGGACATTGCCGCGCTCGGCATCAGCGAGATCGTAAACCTCGGTGATCACGTGAGCGGTCCGTTGGAGGCGGCAAGCACTGCGGACCTGCTGATTGAGCGAGGCTTTCCGTCAGTGCAGGGCGATCAGGATCGGATCCTCATCGAACTCTGGCAGACGGGCACCTCGGCTCGCTGCGATTTCCGACAGCTTGAACGCAAGCACTTCGATTGGCTGGCGAGCATGCCATCCACGCTGGTGTACAGGGAACATGTGTTCTTATGCCATGCGTCGCCAAGGAACGACGCTGCCTTTTGGCTGGACTACATAACTAGCGACGGTGATGTGCGCCCCAGTCCAATCGAGGCCATCGAGCCCGAAGCCGAGGGGATCGACTCCCAGGTCATCCTGTGTGGACACACTCACATTCCAAGAGTTGTTAGTCTGAGAGATGGACGACTGGTCGTTAATCCCGGCAGCGTTGGATTGCCTGGTTACGACGGGAGGACCCCCGTTCCTTACGTGGTTGAGGTCGGCACGCCTCATGCGTGCTACGCAATTTTGGAGCGCGCCGGAGGAGGCTGGCTCGCGACCCTCCGGCACGTGCCGTACGACAGCGCTGCTATGGCTGAACTGGCGCGCAGCAAGGGCATGCGCACTTGGGCGGACGCGATTGCAACTGGTTGGGTCCAACGGGAGAACAAGTAGGTCCGCATGTGGCCCTTCGCCGACCTGTAGTGCGCCTCTGGTCAAGGGCTGCTTGTGACCCAAACCGGACGGATGAGCTTACCCGCATTTGGGCCCCATTGTGGGAGTTCACTTGCGCGGTTCTCCTATCAATGGATGCGCAAATGAGAATTGCGGTAACGCTGTTGCTTGCAATCGTGCCTTGGTCGGCTTCGGCAGAGATAGGGCAAAACGAGAAGCTGCGTGAGATCATTACCAATCTCAAAGCTTGTGTCCGAACGCACGCACCTGAGGTTCAGGAGCCCGCCGACAAGGTAAGCGGCAATGCCGTCGACTACTTCATCAAAGTGTGTAGTCCTCCCCTAGCTGATCTTGACCCAGCAAAAGTGGGCGCTGCCCCTCCTGGCGTACTTCGAGTCACGATTACAGAAGAGTGGAACACCATCGCGGGAGAGACACGCACACGCTGAGGGTCAACGGCTTCGCTCTTGAATGTCGCCTTTTGGTCCATAGCCGATCTGTGGCGCGCAGTTGGTCGAGGACCGCTTGTGACCCATAGCTGCCTCGACTTAAGAGCAGCATTGCGCTGCAGCATTTTCGGGCGTGCGACAATCTGCATCGAGCGGGACGAACAGCATACCTGTATTTCATCAGTCGTCTGCTCTCACAATCGTTGAGGGTTCCAATGAAGCGGCGAGATTTGATTGCGCTTTTCATAATCGCAACAATGGTCTCGCCTTGTGCGGCATACGCGGAAACGGGCACGCTTCCAACAATTGGTTATCTCGGCTTCGACTCGGCCGACAAGAGCAAGGAACTGCTCGTCGCCTTTCGGGATGGTCTCCGCGCCCATGGCTTTGTAGAAGGCCAGAACGTCACGATCGAGTACCGCTTCGCTGAGGGAAAGTATGATCGCTTTCCGGAATTGATCGCAGGTCTCATTCGGGATCGCGTTCAAGTAATCGTCGCCGCGACTGGTACAAACGGAGTTTTGGCGACAACGGCAGCGACTAAGACGATTCCGATCGTGTTTGCGATTGCCATGGACCCGGTACATCTTGGCGTTGTTTCCAGTTTGAACAGGCCAGGAGGAAATGCGACTGGCGTGAGCATGTACACCCCGCAACTCACCGCCAAGCGACTTGAGTTATTGGCAGAGTTGACGCCGCCAGGCGCAACAATCGCAATGCTGGTAAATCCAACGAATCCAAATTCGAATGTAGTGGTCTCGGATGCCGAAGCTGCGGCTAAGTCGCTTGACCGAGAAATTCACGTTCTGAAGGCGAGTACGGACGAGCAAATTGCTGCTGCCTTCGGCGAAGTCAGAAACCGGAAGCATTCCGCGCTGCTTGTCAGTCCAGATGCATTTTATATTGCACGTCGAGATCAACTCGCAGCGTTGTGCGAGCAGTACCGGATCCCGGCGACTTATGAATGGTCGTTTTTCGTCAAATCCGGCGGACTTATGAGTTATTCGCCTCGCATTACGGATGTTCAGCGTCAGCTTGCCGACTATACAGGAAAAATTCTAAAGGGCGCTCGCCCCGCCGACCTTCCGGTCGAACAACCGACCAGATTCGAGTTGGCCATCAATCTCAAAACAGCAAAGCGCATCGGCCTCACTATCCCGCCCTATCTCCTCGCTCGCGCCGACGAGGTAATAGAATAGATTAGGGTTGCTGCGATGCATGAGTCCGGAAGTGGCCCAAAGCCGACCTGCCGCGCGCATCCGGTCAAGGACCGCTTGTGACCCGAAGCCGACTTTGCGCTGAAGGTCTCGGTAGCTATGATGCCAACCGGTGAAGATGATATCTGACACGGTAACGAGGGTCTGTCGTCGATGAGGTTAATGTGTGTGCTTCTGTTGCTTGCCTTGATGCAGTCCGCAGGTGCGCAGCAGCAAAGCTCGAAGATGACTTTGCGTTGCCAAGGAACGAGTAGGTTAGCGGTTACATCCGGAGCAGAGTTGGAATTCGCGCCCGTCACCAATCTCAGCATCATTGTGAGCGGGGACGATCAAACGGTGTCGTTCCTCGATAACGTCGTACCCATCACGAAGGTCACCCCCTTGCTAGTCGGATTCAGCAAGCCAGTACGCGAATGGGAGGCCGAACGTTTCCGGCCGATTGAGCGGCTTACCAAGAGCGTCGAAATCGATTGGATTTTGCGAGAACGTCGGCGATAACACCCATTGGGAGCTTACGTGTCGTCCCGCCGGTCCCTTTTCTGATTGGCCCCAACCCCAACTTTGATCGCGCACGTGCGGGATGATGCTCCAACGCAGCGTAAATGCCACCGGCCAAGTCGCCTGTTGGCCCGAAGGTGAAGGTAGCGATCGTGTCCGTGACGCCGGCAGTCGAAGCCAAACCGGACATCGGTAAGGCGCGGGCAAATTGACGCGAATGCCCCGCAGCCGCCCTTGGCCGGCCGTCGCTCGTGGCGCAGCGTTCTGCTATTGTAACGTTTTCATCGTTGGCGAATGGAGCGCGCGATGCCAAACAGCAAGGAGATCGAGGCGAAGTCGCACAAGCCGCCGCGAGGCTATATGCTTGGTGCCGATGAGGGTGAACACCTGATCCATTTTCGCGATGGCGGCAACATCTTCATCAAGCTCGACCCCGTAACGGGATCTCCTAGTCTTGGCCTGGGCACGCAGCAGCTACCCAAGGGCTCGGGCATTCCGGTTCACCGGCACCTCGAAAGGGATGAAGCCTTCTACGTTCTGGAAGGGAGCGGCACGGTCACCCTCAACGAGGTGCGTCATCGTTGCGAAAGAGGCGGAACGATTTTCATACCCAGGGACACGTGGCATGGTTTCAGCAGTCCAGATCAGGAACTGGTTCTGCTGTGGATCATGGTGCCCCCGGGTCTCGACGGTTTCTTCCGCGAAACCTGCAGCCGACCGGGCGAACCTCGAAAGGAATTGACGCGGGAGCAGATCAACGCGATCGGTCTCAAATATGGTGCAGAATACCGATAGGCATGCTCAAGCATTTGCCCGGAGGCTGAGACGCTAGCTCGGGAGATTGGCCGTCGCTCGCCGGGCTACAAAATCGACGGACAACAGCTTTCTACCGCGCGACTCAGAGGCGGCCCGGTCGCCGTCCGTAAGCCGGTGCCGGGCCTAACCAACCGCGGGGAAGTACTTGCGCGGCGGCTAGCCGAAAATATGGTTCGGGTTGGAGGCAGAGAAAAGGTCAAGCCTTCGCTCCCATCCCGCTCGCGCCTGATTACACTGCAGCGACTTCCGCTTCTGACCCTGGCTGACCTGCCGTGCGCAGCCGGTGGAGGACCGCTTTTGACCCGCGGCGGACCTCAACCTTCCGGCATGACGGCCGAAAGAGTGTTTCGCGATGAGCCTGCACGTGTTAGGTGTACGACGACCGCCGCCCTAATTTTCGTAGTCGGCTGGTTCGGACATTGGAATGTTTAGTTTGCTGCGCGTCACGAACTGAACTGACGACGCCCGTTCCACTAGCGAAAATTCATTGCAAGGACGAAGACGATGAAACGTCGAGAATTCTTGGAAGCCGCCGTCGCAAGCATCGCCGTTGTTTCAACGGCCGCGCCGGCCATCGCGCAGACTTCTGGAACAACATTTTTAGTCTGTACGGGTGCGTGGTCTGCGGGATGGTCGTGGAAGAAGATGCACCCGCTAATGGCCTCCGGCGGACATCGCTTGGTCACTCCGACCTATACAGGTCTTGGCGAGAGGGAGCACCTAGCCAGTCCGTCAAACGATCTTGAGACCCATATTCAGGATATTCTGGCGGTCATCAAATACGAAGACTTGCGCGACATTGTGCTAGTCGGCCACAGCTACGGTGGCATGGTCGCGACGGGGGTCGCCGACCGGGCGCGAGACCGTATCACCCGATTGGTTTATCTCGACGCATTTGTGCCAACGGATGGACAATCTCTGGTGGATGCGGGGCCCCCGACGGCACGGCAGCGCATGCAGGATCTCGCAAAGGCGGGCGATGGCTGGCGAGTGCCATCGAACCCCATTCCGCCTGATACTTCGGATGCCGACGTGAAGTGGATTTCTGAACGCCGGCTCCCCCAATCCATCAAGTGCTTCGAGCAGCCGCTGAAGATGCACGGTGGGGATCTGTCCTTGCCGCGTAGCTATATCTATTTGACACGCGTAGCTCCTGCGGACCCTTTCCGACCCTTTGCCGCGCGCGCGAAAAACGACCGTCATTGGCGTTACTACGAACTGGACGCCAGCCATTCAGCGCACATAACCGCGCCTGCAGCTCTTGCTCAGCTGCTGCAAACAATCGTGTCGCAGCCCACGTAAGTTCGCGTGCTGTGAGGCCGTCACGTCGGGAGCCTTCCCGACCTGCTGTGCGCCGCCCGTCGAGGACCGCTGTGACCCACTGCAGACGTTAACGCTGCACTGCCATGGGCGGCCACCTGATGGGGGCGAACCGGAAGTTTGACGCTGAGCGCCAACCCGACGCGATTGACCCATTGCGGACTTCAGCCCGGCTTCCCGGAGGAAGGCGCAAAAGCGAACATCAAAAAAGATGTGCGGCGCAATATTTCTATCAAAGGTTTGTTAATCGTACGTCCATTACTGAGTCAGGCGGCCTCCCCACAGAAGCCTGCGATGCGTGGCAGACCAGCAATTTCCAGCAAGCAAGCGGTAATGAGCGCCATACCCCGGCCAAAGCAACCTGAACGGTGGCGGCACAGTCTCATCCGCAATCTGCTCTACGGACGCAATGTCGATCGCGCCGCGAAGGCACGCGCACGCGTTGGTCTCGCCATGCTCGCCTTCGCCTCAGTCTATGCCCTGATCGGCGTCCGTATCGTGATGTTCGCGATAGGCTCCGATGCCCACAGTGCGCATCGCGCGACCTCGCAGGAAGTGGTTGCGACTGCGCGGCCCGACATCGTCGACTGCAACGGTGAGATCCTCGCCACCGACGTCAAGGCCGCCAGCTTATTCGGCGAGCCGCGCCGCATCATCGATAAGGATGAGGCGATCGAGCTTTTGACCGGCACCGTGCCCGACCTCGACGAAGCCGAGGTGCGCGAGCACCTGTCATCGCGCAAGGGCTTCGTCTGGCTGAAGCGCGAGATCACGGCGAAGCAGCAGCAGGACATCCACAAGCTCGGCATTCCCGGCATCGGCTTCCTGCGCGAGAACAAGCGGGTCTATCCCACCGGCAACGAGGTCGCCCACCTCATCGGTCTGGTCAACATCGACAACCAGGGCATCGCCGGCATGGAGGAGTGGCTCGACAATCAGGGCCTCGCCGATCTCCACCGCGCCGGCTTTGCCACCGACCGGCTGCAGAAGCCGATCGAATTGTCCATCGATCTGCGCGTCGAGCACGCGCTGCGCGACGAGTTGCTCAAAGCCAAGGAGAAGTTTCATACCAAGGCGGCTTCCGGCCTCGTCACCAATGTGAACACCGGCGAGATCATTGCGATGGTCTCGGTGCCGGATTTCGACCCTAACAATCCGAAGGAAGCGCACGATCCCGACCGCATCAATCGCCTGACCACCGGCGTCTACGAGATGGGTTCGACGTTTAAGGCGTTCACTCTCGCGATGGCGCTCGACACCGGCAAATACGGCCTCGACTCGCTGTGGGATGCACGCGGTCCGCTGCACCACGGCAAGTTCGCGATCCATGATGACGAGCCGAAGGGCCGCTTCCTGACCATGAAGGAGGTCTTCACATTCTCCTCCAACGTCGGCGCGGGAAGGATCGCGCTGTCGCAGGGCGTGGAGGCGCACAAGGCGTTCCTGCGCAAGATGGGTCAGCTCGATCGACTGCGTACGGAATTGCCGGAGAGCGCGTCGCCGATCCTGCCGCGACGTTGGAGCGAATTGAACACCATTACCATTGCGTTCGGCCACGGTATGGCGGTGGCGCCGCTACAGGCGGTGATGGGCGTCAGTGCGCTGGCGAACGGCGGCCTTCTGATTCCCCCGACCTTCCTTAAGCGCTCCGAGGAGATGGCGCGCGCGATCGCAAAGCGAGTTATCAAGCCCGAGACCTCGGAAAAGATGCGGTTCCTGATGCGGCTCAACGCAGAGATCGGCACCGCCAAGAGGGCGAATGTTCCCGGCTACTACGTTGGCGGCAAGACCGGTACTGCGGAAAAGGTGGTCAACGGCCGCTATGCCAAGAAGCGGGTGCTGACGGCGTTCACTGCCATCCTGCCGGCAGACAAGCCGAAATATCAACTCCTGATCATGCTCGACGAGCCGCAGCCGCTGAAGGAGACCTACGGCCAGATCGCGTCGGGCTGGAACGCCGTTCCGACCGCGGGCAATGTCATCGCCCGTATCGGACCGCTTCTCGGCATCGAGCCCCGCTACGATTTGCCGCCTGCCGACCGTCTTATTCTTGCAGCTTCAACAGCGCGCCAGTAGGAAAAGAACTCGGCAGCGGCGCATCATTTATGCCTAACCAACACGACACTCGCTTTCAGGCGATCACTAATACTTCGCGTTGCAGAGTGAAGGATTGGACCAAACGGCGACTTCCGCAATTAGCGCGGAGGCTACACGCGCGTGGACGTTACCAACCGACGAAAGTCAAGAGCGGCAAAAACCTCGGACCGAACACGTCCGCCATGGATGGCCAGACCACCGCCAACCCATTGCGACCAGCCGCAGTTCCGATAATGTGCTCAGTGATGGATCACGCAACCCCAAACCTTCCCTCGCGAGACTTCGAAATAACTGCGAAGTTCTACGAGGTGCTCGGCTTCACGGAAGGCTTTCGTGATGAGGGATGGATGATCCTCAAGTGCAACAGCCTTGTTATGGAGTTCTTCCCCGATCCCACCGTCGATCCAGCGAGCAACGGCTTTTGCTGCTGTCTGCGACTCGACGACTTGGATGCATTTTATACAAGCTGTACTGCGGCAGGAATCCCTCAGACCCACACAGGTGCACCACGCCTGCATCGGCCGGTAGTGGAGGATAGTGGCCTCCGGATCGGAGCTCTGATCGATCCGGACGGCACGTTGCTTCGCCTCATCCAGAATCCGAAGTAAACGGCGGATGAGGTCGGCTTGTGGCCCTTAGCTGGGTTGACGCGAGCAGCCGGTCCAGGATCGCTTGTGACCCGTTGCTGACTTCGCAAAAGAAGTTACGATAAGTCATGACCCAATGGCGGCCGCAGTCCATCATTCGAGTTGTCGCCCTTGGCTTGCATTGGCGCGCCGGACGCTTGTTGGCAGCCGAAGTCCGAGATGACGCAGGCCAACTCGAAGGTGTCCGCCCGATCGGCGGAGGGGTGCATTTTGGTGAGCGTTGGCAAGCCGCGCTCGTCCGAGAGTTCGCCGAAGAACTTGGCGTAGGCATCGTTGTTAAGGGCACGCCGTTCGTGATGGAAAATATCTTCATTCACGAGGAAGCGCCCGGTCACGAAGTGGTATTCATCAGTGAGGTCGAGTTTGTCGTCGACGTATATGAGGGAAAGGACACTATTGATTTCCGGGAAGAAAGCGGAGTGCTGGGGGTGGCACGCTGGTTTGACCTCACGGCGCTCGATCTTGATGGCGCCCCCAAGCTCTATCCTTCGGGCCTGAAAGACCTGCTGGTGGAACGCGGAACGGCCAACCCGGTACGAGCATCCTAGTTGGGCCGACACCCGGTTATGGCCCATCAGCGAAGTGGCGGCGGCGTTCCACGAGGTCCGCTCACCGAGGCATGGCGGACCAGATTTGCTCACGTTGAGTTCTTCGCATTGTGACCCACTGCAGTCATAAAGATTGCCGCCACACCAAGGAAATGGCAGTGTTCGCGAGTGACTAAAAAAGGCGAGCACTCAGTGATGCAGGCTATAGAATACAGATCAAGCCGCGACATTTCACTCAACGCTTTACTCTTGCTCTACAAGGCGAACGGTTGGTCCGCCGCTGATAAACCAGATCTGTTGCGCAAGGCCCTCCTCAACTCAGAGACACTAATCTCTGCGTGGGAAGTCGAGACTTTGGTTGGGTTGGGAAATGCCATCTCCGACGGGCACCTGGTCGTCTATTATCCCCATTTGCTAGTCCTGCCAGAGTACCATGGGCGAGGCATCGGTAAAGAAATCATGCAGCGGCTCAAGCAACATTACTCAGGGTTTCACCAGCACATGCTGGTGGCTGAGGCAGCCGCAGTAGAATTCTACGAACGGACGGGGTTCGTCCGAGCAGGGAAGACCGTACCGATGTGGATTTACTCTGGAGATGATCACTGAGCGCCAGACGCGCCAACGTCTGAATCTGGCCCCGTTGCTGACCCCCGCTCGGAGAGCTGCAACATCCGCTTCCGGTAGGTGAGTCGACCAAGGTGAAGCAGTCTGCCAAAAGCAGCTTGTGTGACCCATAGCAGATGGCGGGATCGCCCCTACGGCTTGGCGACAATAGGTGCGGTTTCGGCCGGCCGCTACCGCTGACGACTAGCTGCTCGCGTTCCTCGAAGCGCTCTGATTATGCTGAACAGCATGGCTGAACGGTGCTACCCCAGCACTTCTCTCGCCATCCGGGTAGCTCGTACGATGGATATTAGCAGTTGCCATGCAGTTCGGTGTTGAGGCCGCCCCAGCGTTCGCCGTTTGTGTAGACGCATTCGATGGCGCCGCTCTGGCTATTGCGGCGAAAGAGCAAGCCTGACCGACCTGACAGTTCCTTTGCCTTCACGATCTTGCCCTCGGGGGTACGTACCTTGCTGCCTGCGGTGACATATAGCCCGGCCTCCACGATGCATTCGTCACCCAACGAGATGCCAATCCCAGCATTGGCGCCAATCAGGCTCCTTTCGCCCACCGAGTTGACCTGTTTGCCACCACCAGACAGCGTACCCATAATGGACGCGCCCGCACCTACATCGCTATTGCGGCCGACGATCACGCCTGGTGTGACACGCCCCTCAACCATGGACTCTCCCAGTGTGCCGGCGTTGAAGTTGACGAAGCCCTCATGCATCACTGTGGTGCCAGGCGACAGGTGTGCGCCCAACCTAACCCGGTCGGCATCCGCAATGCGTACGCCCTCGGGAATCACATAGTCGGTCATGCGCGGAAACTTGTCGATGGAAGAAACCTGCAGGTGGTGCGCCTCGCTTTGCAACCTCGCGCGTAGCTCCAGCACGCGCCCAGGCAGCACGGGACCTGCCGAGGTCCAGGCCACATTGTTGAGCAAACCGAAGGCGTGTTCGAGGTTCAGTGTATTCGGCCGGAAGACGAGTTCGGATAGCAGGTGAAGCCGCAGGTACACCTCCTCCGTGCTGGCCGGCGACGCTTCCGGCGGCAACATGGTGATTGTAACGAAATCCCCTTCGATCAGCCCCAGCTTCTCGGCCGGGCAGTGGCGCGCAATGCGCTCACCGTTGCGCGGGTACCAGACGTCTAGCGTCTTGCCCGAAACTGTGTCGCGGTAGCGGTGCCCCGTTCTAGTAAAAATGGTCATGTCACGCTGATCTCGGGAAGTTGGATTTCATCGCTTTTAACAGCTTTGTCTCTGCCACCATGACACGACGTTGGCAATCCAAAGCAGCTTAATGGGTGTCCTCGGCCTGCCCCTGATCGGCAAATCTGACGATGCGGTGCAACACGCTCCGCAGTGCGAGGTCATTCGGATGGGACGCTGCTATCCCTTACCGCACGAGAGTCCGGTTCTGGCCCATCGGCGAAGTGGCGGCACCCCTCCACGAGGTCCGCTCAGCGAGGCATGGCGGACTAAATTTGCTCAGGTTGAGTTCTTCGCCTTGTGACCCTGAACGGACATTTGTGGTCGATTGATCCATCTCGACCTCAACAATAATCCTTAGACATTTACGCCCTAAAGTGGAGCCGCTATATGACGTAAAGCTTTCTGCGAGGTCCGATCATGGCGAGTTGGGTTCGAGCAATGATGCATGCGGCGTGGTCAGCGTCAGCGGCCGGCGCGGCATCGTTCGCTACCCTGTTCACGCTCGCTAACTTGGCGTTTGGGTTATACGAGGTCGGCGAAGGGCACACAAAGGTTGCGGACCTGCCGGGCGTCGTGGTGGGCGGTGCTACGACCTTTGTGCTCGCGCTACTTTTCAGTTTCGCTATTACCGTTCCTGTAAGCTTGGGCATAGGAGCCTGCGCATATCCATTCCGCAGTACAATTCGAGCTATTGATCATCGGGCGTTCGGTGTCGTTGGTTTCGTGGTTGGTACGCTAATCTGGCTCGGGCTGTCGTCGACCGGACCTGCCAGCAACTTGTACTTCGGATCATGGATTTCCGTCTTTGTCATAGGGGGCCTTGCGGGGTGCACCGGCGGGCTTTCATTTTCGCGACAGCTTCGCCGCGGTCAGGCTGAACGAGAGGCGCTTTCTGAGCTTGCTTGATAAGCCAAGCGATTAGTACGACTTCCGCTGTTGGCCCAACTCGGACCTAGGGTGAGGTGCGCAAATACAGCCGGTATCGGCGGCAGAGCGGACCTCACAGAAGTGCAGCGCGAGTTATGAGCAAATGTCCTAAGCGGCCGGCGCCTTCCAGCGCATCAGGCGGCGTTCCAGCGCCTCGAGGACCGCGTTGAAGGCGAGGCCGATCACGGTGATGGCCAGAATTCCAAAATACATCTGTGGGATCAGGAAGCTGTATTGGCTGTTAATGATGAGATAGCCGAGCCCGGATTTCGCGCCGACCATTTCTGACGCCACCAGAACCAGCATCGCGGAGGCACTCGCGAGGCGAATGCCGACGAAGATCGTCGGCAATGATGCCGGCAGAATCACCTTCCTGAATAGCTGGCTCGGCGTCGCCCCCATCGTCCGCGCAGACTTGACCAGCAGCGGATCGACCTGGCGAACGGCGGCGATCGTATTCAGCAGCAGCGGCCAGGCGCAGCTATAGACCACCATGGTGACCTTCGAAAGCTCGCCAATGCCAAGCAGCAGAATGAAAACGGGAAGCAGCGCAAGTGGAGCCGTGTTGCGCGCGATCTCGATGATCTGATTCAAGAAGTTGCCAAGCCTGGCATACCATCCGGTCAGCACACCTAACGGCACGAACAGGACAATGGCGATCAGGAAGCCGCTCAGGGCCCGAAGCAGGCTTGCACCGACGTCGTCATAGAGTTCACCGCTCTGCGCGAGCTGCCAGCCCGCGGCGATCACCTCGGAGAACGGCGGCAGGAACGTCACATCGATCAGTCCGATGCGCGGCGCCGTCTCCCAGACGGCCAGAAACACCAGCAGCAGCAGCGATCGTTGCCCGATGATGCCGAACCATCGCACCAGGCTGTTCCTAGCAGCGGCAACCGCACCGGGCCGTGGTCTGGCCCGGTGTTTCGGGCTGCCCTCGGCCAACTCCAGCAGCGTCAGGGCTTCCAGATTAGACATGAGCCAGCTCCTTCGCCTTGGCGATGCGCTCACCGTCCGATGCAGCCGTTTGGGAGCCCTGCGCCTTCAACACCTCGTCGCGCAGCAAGGACCACACCACGTGCCTGACATGCCCGAACTGGGGCAGCGAACGGATGTCCTCGCTCTCGCTGTGCAGCTCGTCGGGAACATCGATGACCTGCTTGATACGGCCGGGGCGCGAGGTCATCACCGCCACGCGCTGGCCAAGGACGACGGCTTCGTCAATGCCGTGAGTGATGAACAGGATGGTCTTTCCCGTGCTACGCCAGATCCGCAGCAGCTCTCCCTGGAGAGTTTCGCGCGTCTGTGCATCGAGCGCCGCAAACGGCTCGTCCATCAGGAGCACCTCCGGATCGTAGGCGAGGCTCCGAGCGATGGCGACGCGCTGTTTCATGCCACCGGAGAGCTCGTGCGGATAGCGGTCGGCAAAACCGGACAGTCCGACCAGATCGAGATAATGCAGCGCCCTCGCCCGCCGCTCCCTGGCTTTGAGACCGGCAATATCGAGCCCGAACTCGACATTCTGCGCAGCCGTGCGCCAGGGAAACAGCGCATATTGCTGGAACACGATGCCGCGGTCGCGCGCCGGACCTTCGATGACCTTGCCGTCGAGCAGGATACGGCCGCTGCTCGGTGTCGTCAGGCCGCCGAGCAGATCCAGCAAGGTCGACTTGCCGCAGCCGCTCGGTCCGACCAGCGCAAGGAATTCGCCAGCACGAACATCGAGGGTGATGTCGTCCAGTGCCGTAAATTGCTGCGCAGGCCCGCTATCCTTGCCGCGTACAGTGAACTCCTTCCGCACATGCTCGAAGCGGATCTTGGCCATGGTCATTTGGCCTCCGCAGTCTTACCGGGACGGAAATAATTGAACTCGTTCGTGTAGAGATCCGACGGCTTGAGCTGGTCCTGCTTCAACAAACCGTCCTTGACCAGCCAGTCGATCCAGACCTGGAGCTCAGCGTTGCCGATCAGGCCCCCCCTTGTCGCGACACCCGTGCTCTTCCAGTATTTGATCGGTGTCGCGTCCTCGTTGCGCTTGCGTTCGGCGATGATGCGCTCAAAACGAGCCCGAACCTTCTCCGATGGCGTCGTCTGCGCCCATTCGATGGCGCGCGACACGCCTTCAATCAGCTTGCGGGAGGTGTTGGGATTGTCCTTGATGAACTTGTCCCGGAGCACATAAGACCCGCCGGTGAAGTTCCCGAAGATGTCCGTATCCGCAAACAACCTGCGGATGCCACCGCGTTCCAGCGCCTTGTCGCGCAGCACGCCGTTGAGCGTGCTGACCTCGACCTGCCCTTGCCGCAAGGCCTGCTCGCCGGTGACGGGGGGAATCGCGACCAGCGTCACCTGCTTTGCTTCCGCCGGGGTCAGCCCGTTGCGCGCGAGGTACTCGCGCAGCACGAATTCGAGGTGCGCCCCCAACGTGTTGACCGCGACCTTCGTGCCGATCAGATCCCGGGCGGATTTGATCGGGCTGTCCTCCTTCACGTAATAGCCGTTGAAGGTGTTGTCGTCCGAGCCGTAGTAGCCGACAACCGCCTTGATCGGCGCCTTAGCGGCGATCAGCTTGATGATCGCGCCGTAGAACGCGCCACCGATGTCGATATCGCCGGTGACGACGGTCTGGATATCCTGCGGCCCGCTGATGGTGTTGCCGACCCATTTGAGCTTGAGGGGCGCGAGATAGCCGAGATCGTCGGCCAGCTCGATGAAGCTTACCTGCCCGGCCCAGCCCTGGTAGCGGATCTCGGTCTTTTCAAGCTGCGGCTCAGCGATGGCGCTGCCGGCCAGAGTTGTCAGACCGAGACCGGCCAAACCGAGTTGCCGGCCTCTCGCCCGCAGGCCGGCAGCCAGGCGACGCAGCGCAGAGATGGCGACCTTCATTGTGTTCACTCCCTTGCCCATTTTAGGCGGCCTTTGTCTGCGGCTTCGACGCCTTGACGCGGGTTACGCTGTGCCGTCCATCAATGCTCACTGGCACCTCGCCGTCGATTGTGGCGCGCCGGACCACGCGGTGCTGGTCGCCGTAGTCGTTCACGGCGTAGTGCTGGGTCGCTCGATTGTCCCAGATCACCACATCGCCTTGCCGCCAGTTCCACCGCACGGTGTTCTCGGGTGCCGTGATGTGCGATTGAAAGAGGTCGAACAGTTTCTGGCTGTCATATTTCGACAGGCCGACGAAGCGCTGCACGAAATTGCCAAGCACCAGCGTTCGCTCGCCGGTCTCGGGATGGACGCGAACGACAGGATGCTCGGTCTCGTAGACCGTCGCCGTGAAGACTTCCTCGAATTGCTTCCTGTCGGCGTCGCTCGCGCGGGTCTTGACCGCGTAGTCGTAGGCATTGCTATGCACCGCCCAGAGCTCGTCCGCGAGCTTGCGAAGAGGCGCCGGCAGGTCGGTGTAGGACGTCGCCGTGTTCGACCAGATCGTATCACCGCCGAACTCGGGGATCACGACGCCGCGCAGAACCGAGATCTTGGGATAGGCGTCAACGAAGGTCACATCGGTGTGCCACTGGTCGGCGCGGCCACCACCGCGCCCGGAATCGAGCTCCAGGATCGATGCCGTTCCGTTGGTAGCACCCACCGTCGGATGGGGCACCAGCTTGCCTAGCCGGTGGGCAAAGCGCTCCTGCTCGGCATCATCCAGATGGTTCTGGTCTCGGAAGAAGATGACCTTGTGCTCGAGGAGAACCTGGTTGATCGCTGCAATCGTCCGATCCGGCAGATCGCCGGAGAGCTTGATGTTCCTGATTTCGGCGCCGATGCGGGCCGACCGCTTGACGATATCCGAACGCGGAATGACGTTGTCGATGGTGATTCCGTCAGTCATGTCATCTTCCCCGAGACCGCGATCCATTTGGACAAGGCTCCGCCGTTCGCCGATCGCTAATGCGACGGCGGAGTGAATGCAGGTGATGTTGTGATCGATCCTCTTGCCGCATCGCCGTCCGCTCTGACGACGATCGCATCTGACGGGATCTTCCGTGGAGGCGGCATCAACGCAGCCTCCCGGTCAGTCCAACGATGCTAACTCAACGGCTTCGGAAATAGCTTCCAAAGTTGAAGGCAAGCGCGAAACAGATGCTCCCGCGGTTACAGCGTGTCCGGTTGTTATTTGCACATTGCTCTATTCAGCGGCGGCGATGTTTGGGAAACGCCAGACCGCCGACGCGTACAATGCGGGATCGAAATCATCGGCGATTGGTCCGTTGATCCGCGCTTCATGCGCCGGGAGATCGTCGATGAACAGATCCCGGCTGATCCGGGCGACGACGCCGGGGATATCGCGTTTGAAGCTCGGCACATCCCCAATCGGCAGGCCAAAACTGACGAACGCGGACGGATTGAAGACGTGAATGTCGCGGAGATAGGGCGCCCGACCGGGTTGCTTCTCCAGGAACTCGTGACCAGAGCCGAGATAAGGATGGGCACCCAAGCTATCGTCTGTTTGGTCGGCCGGCGGAGAAAAGCGGTCGCGCCACAGCAATATCTCGCCGGAGAAAGCAGCAAGTTCTGGCCGCCTGGCGAGATCGACCTGATAGCCGGTACCGGCGATGATGAAATCGAACGCAATATCGCCCGTCGTCGTGGTCGCGATCAGCCGCCGCCCGAACGGCTTGGCCGAACTCCATGAGGCTCCGAGATGAAGATTAAAGTTCGGGAACTTGACGGCGCGCGCAACCGCATCCGGGGGCGGCGTCGAGCCGGCGCGCCGGAAGCGGATGGCCTGATGCCAGCGAACGGCATCCGGCAGCGATGTGTAATTGTCATAGGCACCCGGATAGCCGCGCGTCCTGATGACCGGCTCCGATGCAAGCCGGTCACGACGCGCGAACAGATGCACTTCCCTCGCTCCGGCCTCGAGCGCTACCGCCGCAGCATCGAATGCCGAAGCGGCGCTGCCGATCACGGCGATCGACTTGTCCCGGAGCTTTTCGAAGTCAATCGCCTCCAGCGTATGGGCGTAAAGTTCCTTTGGCAGGTTTTGCGTGAGCACGTCGGGAATGAACGGACCGCCATTGCTCGGGAAACCGCTGGCAAGAACGACCTTGCGCGCCGTTTCTGTCGTCGGCTTGCCGTCGACATCGAGATGCAGGCGCAAATACTGTCCGACCGGCTCGATGCGGACCAGACGCGTGCGATAGCGCACCTCGATGCCGAGCGTCTTGCGGTACCAATCGAGATAAGCCGCCCATTCGATCCGGGGAATGCGATCCAGCGCGTCATAAGCGGCAGCACCGCGATGCGCTTCATACCAGGCCTGGAAGCTCAGTCCCGGCAAGCCGAGTTCGGGACCGGCGAGCCCTTTCGGCGTCCGCAGCTTGTGCATGCGCGCGCTGGTCAACCAGGGGCCGGACGACGCCGCGTCATTGGCCGCGTCAATCACCGTGACCCTGCCGATGCCGGCACGACGGAGCCCAAAGGCGAAGGCGCTGCCGGATTGCCCTCCACCGATGACGGCGACGTTGTGATCGATCCCCTCCCGATCAGACACCCAATTCTGCGGGTCGGGGCCGATCAGGCGCAGAGTGTCGCGAGCGGGTTGATCGGGATCGGATTGAAACATGCTGCACCTGGATTTGAGCGCGTCAGATGCTGTCAAATCGTAGAAGCGATCCACATTTCGTCAATGAAATGGAATCAGCTTTGTTCGGCCCGCCGCGCAACGAATTCGTTGCGGCGTCGCGTCTCGTCAAAATATTTGCGTTGAGGGCCGGACGTGGACTCGCCGATTCAAGCCGCAACTCGGCTTACGTGGCGGTCGAACGCGCGAACGACCCCTTGCAGCTTCATCTACATTCTGCAGTGCCATCGTTAGATTCATGCTTACATCGTTGCTAACAACGTAAATTCATTTCATCGACATTCGCGACGTCCACGACATAGAGTCTGCCCCGATCGGGCGACACTAACGGTCTGCTTGAAATCCTGGAACGGAAATGTCGGCGCCCGGCGTCATCAGCCTTGAACGAGACACACCCGAGCTTGCTCGCACCTACGAGCAAGCCGGCCTCCTTCAATTTCATCACGGCAAATTCCTCATTGGTCCGCTCGCCGTGAAGTCCGGCGACCGCGTGCTCGATATCGGCGCCGGCACCGGCCGCCTGACCGAGTTCGTCGCGGGACTTGTTGGCCCCGACGGCCGCGTGATCGGCATCGATCCCCTGGAGAACCGGATCGCCATTGCGCGACTGCGCGCATCGCAAACATTGACCTTCGACGTCGGCCGCGCCGAAGACCTTTCGCGCTTTGGACCTGCGGAATTCGATGCCGTCTACCTCAACAGCGTCTTCCACTGGATCGCCGACAAGCGGCAGGCGCTGCGCGAGATCGAACGTGTCCTCAAGCCGGGCGGCCGGATCGGACTGAATGTTCAGGACCCAACCAAGCCTCACGAATCCCGTACCTTGCGTCGGCAGGCGATCGAACAGGCCGGCTTCGCCGAACGGAGTGGCGAGGCGCAACGGGTGCTCGGAGCAACCGAGGATGAACTCAAGGCCCTGTTCACCGAGAGCGGCTTCGTCGATTACCGCAGCGACTTGCGCTCGCTGATCGATTTGCATGCTGACGTGAATTCGGCGATCGGATGGTCCGAAGCGAGCGCCTTCGGCAACTTCCTCGGCGGCTTTTCGCGAGCGGAACGGGCGGCGATCGATGCAGCTTTTGCCGTGCTGGTCGAGGCAAAGCGTACCCCCGAGGGCTTGCGCCTGGAGCGATATCTGCGTTTCGCCTTTGCGCGGAAACCGGCGTCGCAAACCACCCCTTCCGTCTCGTAGCCCCTCCGGCCCTCCCTCTGGATATTCGAGCCATGAGCAACCAACGGCAATTAGTTCTCAATCTCTTCATCTATCCCGGCGGCCACCACGAGGCCGCGTGGCGCTACAAGGGATCTGAACCGGACCGCATTCTGGACATCACGCATTATCAGGAGCTGGCGCAGCGCGCCGAGGCGAGCAAGTTCGACGCCATCTTCTTTGCCGATGGCCCGGCGCTGGCCGACAACGTCCGCTATGCCCAGCGCTTTCGCTTCGAGCCGATCACCTGGCTTGCCGCCATCGCCGCAGTGACGAAACGCATCGGGCTGATCGCAACCGCATCGACGACCTATACCGAGCCGTACAATCTGGCGCGCCTGTTTGCCTCGCTCGATCATCTCAGCCGAGGCCGCGCCGGCTGGAACATCGTCACCACCAGCGCGCCTCAAGCCGCGCAGAATTTTGGGCTACCCGAGCATCCACCTCACCACGAACGCTACGAGCGCGCCCGCGAATATCTCGACGTGATATCGCGGCTCTGGGACAGCTGGGAAGACGACGCGCTCGTCAACGATCCCGCCTCCGGCATCTTCGCCGATACAGCCAAGATCCACACGCTCGACCATGTCGGCAAGCATTTTCGCGTGCGCGGTCCTCTGAACATCTCGCGCACGCCGCAGGGCCGGCCGGTCTATGTGCAGGCCGGTGCCTCCGACGATGGCCGTGCCTTCGCCGCCCGTTATGCAGAGGCGATCTTCACGGCGCATCAGACGCTGGACTCGGCGAAGGCGTTCTATGCCGACATCAAGCGTCAGGCCCGCAGCTTCGAGCGCGGCCCAGACGAGATCAAGATTCTGCCCGGCATCAGCCCCTTCATCGGCAGCAGCCAAGCGGAGGCCGACCGACTTCAGGACGAATTCCACGCGCTGATCCAACCGGAGTATTCCCTGACTCAGCTGCGCCAGATGATCGGCGTCGATCTCACCGGCTACGATCTTGACGGTCCTGTGCCGCGTCACCTCATCGACACCGCTGGCGCGCGCGGCGTCGCCAGCCGGTTCAAGCTCGTCGTCGACATCGTGGACCGCGAGAAGCCGACCATCCGCCAGTTAGTGCAGCGCCTCGCCGGCGCACGTGGCCACTGGGTCATTGCCGGCACGCCGGAAAAGATCGCCGACAACATCCAGACCTGGTTCGAGAGCGGCGCGGCCGATGGCTTCAATGTGATGCCGCCGTGGCTCCCCGGCGGCTTCGATGTCTTCGCCGAGCAGGTCGTTCCGATCCTGCGCAAGCGCGGCCTGTTCCGCGAGGATTACACCGGCACGACGCTGCGCGAGCACTACGGTCTCGCCCGCCCTGCCAGCATCTACTCCAACGCGGTCAAGGCGATCGCCTGACACCGTTTCCGCTCTAAACTGGAAATTGTAAGAAGACATGAAGACAGCGTTGTTTCTGCTCGCCGGCCTTTTGGCTCTTTCCCCTTTCGCCGCCGGCGATTCCCTGGCCCAACAACCCGCAAAGCCCGAGCTGCGGGTCGGCTTCGTGCCGGGCCCCTATATCGACGAATTCAAGATCGGCGTCGAACCCGAGCTGAAGAAGAAAGGCTACAGGATCCGCTATGTCGAGTTCTCGACGGGCCTCGAAGCCAACAACGCGGTGTTCAAGTCCGAGATCGACGCCAATGTGATGCAGCACACGATCTTTCTCGACTCCTACAACGAACGCCAGAAGACCGATCTCGTTGGCATCGTCCACGTTCCGACACCACCGATGGGTCTGTATTCCAAGAAGCACCCGCTGGGTACGCCGATCAAGCCGGGCTCGAGCGTCGCCGTGCCGAACGATCCCGTTAATCTGCAGCGCGCGCTGTGGGTGCTGCGCGACCTCGGCCTGATCGAGATTCGCGACAGCAAACCGGTCGACGTCACCGAGCTCGATGTCATCAAGAACCCCGGCGGCATCAAGATCGTCCCGCTCGAGGCCGCACAGGCGCCGCGGGCGCTCGAGGACGTCGACTTCGCCGCCGTCCAGGGCAATTTCGCGATCTTCAGCGGGTTGAAGCTGACCAACGCGTTCGCGCTGGAGAAGATGACGACGCCCTACATCAACGTGCTCGCGGTGAAGAAGGCCAACGCCAATGCCGAATGGGCCCAGGACATCGTCGCGGGCTACAAGTCTCCGGCGTTCAAGACTGCAATCCAGGCCGATCATTTCTATGACGGCTTCACCTTGCCCGACTACATGAAGTGAACGGTTCGCAAAAACAACAGCGGCAACACACGGCACCGTCATGTTCGAATTTACACTGGAATGGACCGGTCTTCGTTCTCCCGCCGAACGGGCGATCGATGCGGGAGCGGTCACGGATCGCATCGGCAAGCATGAGCATTGATCCTCCCGCTGGTCCTGTTGATCGCGTTCCTGCTCGTGCTTGGCCTCATGACGGGAGCGCTTCTGCATCAGCGCGCTGACCGGGGCCTGCTGTATTCATCGTTCGGCAGCATGGGGCTGCCTATCCTGCCGATGGTGTCGGACTCGTGCCGCCGACCGCTGAACGCCGGTTCCATACCCCGCCTGCGGCATGCCGACGTGCTCGCGCTGCTCGCGAACGACTGATCCAATGCCTCCGCGTCAGGTACACCGCATGAAAATCGTCCCTTGCGAAACGACGCCATGGAAGTTTCTACTTGAACAAATGACAGCTTCAGTACGATCCAACCAAACTGATCGATGCCAGCGTCTGGCGATGTTCAACGTCACGTCGCCCGTGATACCCTTGCCGGGTTCTCGCCCCACAACGTTGTCCGGAGTGAACATGAGCTACATCGTCTCGCTGCATCGCAGCCTTGCCAGCTGGCTCGAACAAGCACGCGGATGGTTCCGGCGTTCGCTGCGGCCGCAGACAGGCTGCAAAAGCGGCGATCGGGACGACCTCTACGAGATCTTCCTGTTCGGGCCCCACGGCTGACAGTTTTGCCGAAGTGCCGGCCGTCGAGCTTCCCCTGATACAAAGGTAATCCGACATGACCGACGCTGCGTTGCAGCTCGCCGAGACGGGCCGCCGCCTCGATGCCATCGACCGCAAGATCCTGACGGTGCTTCAGGAGGACGCCTCACTATCGGTGGCCGAGATCGGCGACCGGGTCGGCCTGTCGTCGACGCCGTGCTGGAAACGCATCCAGCGGCTGGAGGCTGACGGCGTGATCCAGAAGCGCGTCGCGCTGGTCGACCAGAACAAGATCGGCCTCGGTCTCTCCGTGTTTGTCTCTGTGGAAAGCTCCGATCACTCCGACTCCTGGCTGAAGCGCTTCGCAGCTGCCGTCAGCGCTATGCCGGAGGTGATGGAATTTTATCGGATGGCCGGTGACGTCGATTACATGCTGCGCGTCGTCATTCCGGACATGCAGAGCTACGACGTCTTCTACAAGAAGCTGATCCACGCCGTACCGCTCAAGAACGTCACCTCGCGCTTTGCGATGGAGAAGATCAAGTCGATCACGGCCTTGCCGATCCCGCTGGTGGTGGCCGATTAAGAAGCGGGCCTTGCCCCGTGTCTGATTTGTTCGCCGCACTGCGCGGTCCTAGGACAAGGTCGCTGCAGCCCTGCTCGAATGGCGTCCGGGGGGTCTACATTGGGACGAAATGGGGAAGGTAAGCAGTAGCTTAGATGCTGGCTGGGCGGGAGGGATCGAACCTCCGAATGACGGAATCAAAACCTGCTTACTTATATAGTGATTTCAAGGCGCATTTGGAAAAAATCGTCGAAACACGCTCCAGTAATTGTAGCAGGTTGGCTACTGTTTCCAAATTAAAATGGGGCAGCTAGCGATCGATCAATCAACGCAGCTGCCATTCAGAATCGGTCAGGCATGGCACGCGCTATCACGCATGCAAGCGCCTTGGAGTTGAAGATCCCGATGAAGCGGCGATTTAAGAGTCAGCGGCTTCAAATCCTGAAAAGTCAGCGTTCTTGTTCCTTCATTCTTAGCCGCCCTTCATCACGCGTCTCGCTTTTCTGGGGTCCGGGTCGGTGACGGTCCTGAACAGGGTCTAGAACCGTCGCGCGAGTAAACGAATGACCGTTTTCGAGATGGTGCGCGATCCGCTCCTTGGCGAAGGCCATAATGCTCTGGCGAGCATTCTCATCGTTCGGCAGCGCGCGTTCGACAAGCTTATTGATGAGGACAATCTGGGATTGAGCTGCGAGCAGGTCAGAATCACGCGCAGCCGCCGGTCGGTCTGCACGGCCTGCCTCCACCGTCACACTCCACCTGTTGCGCCACATCTGGCGCCGTTCAGTGCTAGCGATTCCTGTAGCGGCGTCTATGAACTTGATCGCCCTGATGACGGGCTCGACGCCTTCCCTGCGCAGAGAGATGCTGTCGCCAGGCCTAGCGCCACTTTTTGCGACGTCCTTTTCGAGGCCGACGCCCCACACCTGATGCCGCCGGCCATCGTCCAGTTCGATGGCTACATAGGTTGATGGCTCCGCGTCGGGGCGGTTGCGGTAGGCGCCATGACCGACCTCCATCAGACGTCCGGAAACACCCTTGTCGTAGTCGAGCCTATCCGCCCGCAGCGGCTTGTCCGGAGCCGAGCGAGCGTCTACCTCGTTGATCCGGGCCTGGGCTCGTTCCCATGCCGCTCGTCGATCGGCGAGCGCCTGGCTATCAAGCTCGGTTGGCTGATACCCCTTCACATCCATGAAGCGCGCGCGTGCCTCGAGCCAGGCCTCGCGTCGGAACTCGACGGAACCATGGACGTGAAGGGCCTCCCACTGGCGATGTTGTGCCACGCTGACCATGTCTCGGATCACTTCGGCGGCAGCTATGCGGGTGACCAGGCGATCGTCAGTCGTCTTGAACGCGAGGTACTCTTTCCGCTCATCGGCATAGAGCCGCGCCTCGCGGTCAGATCCATCCTTTTCGGATTCACTGGCCACCACGTAGTATTTCCGACGGATACGGTCCGGAAACGCACTATCGGTGAGCTCCGCGGATGAAGGCTTGTTGGGGGCTGCTGCTATGGACTCGTCTTCCCTCTTTTCTCGGGCGGAAGCGCGCCCCGCGCGACGTTGCCGCTCCAGGCTGAATTCCAGGCTAGCGTCATGCCTGTCGTTCATGCTGCTCACCCTTCTGCTTGCGGCCGGGCCGCCGCGTCGGCGGAATGACCTGAGCGTCGATGTAGTTCAGGGTCCAAGCTTTCAGGTCGTCTTCGGAGAGGCCTTCAAGGTCGACATCCACGTCCCCGAAATCGAAACTGGCGCCGGCAGGGATCGTCGAGGGATCGGCGACCTCCTCGTCGGTCATCGGTCGCGACCGAAATACCGTGCGGAGTTCAGCGACTTCGGACCGGAGCTCTTTGATTTCCGCCTCAATCAGCGCATTCGAGCGGCCTTTGGGCATCTCCGGGGCGGGCGCCGGCTGCAGACGCTGGAGGAAGGCCTTGTCTTCGTAATACACGATCTTGTCGGCGATAACGGGCGGCAGGCCGGAGGCTAGGATGAAGGCCTTGGATCTCGGCAAGAGTTTCAATTCCTGCGGCAACATCAGGGCGCGACGATGCTCGGAGATGGTCTCGCTGGTCGAGCGCGTCGCAAGCCCTTTTGGTCCGCTCCGGCTGCGCGCCTTCACCGTGTCGTAGCCAATGCGCTCCGACAGCTCATTGGCTACATCCTGTTCCTTTGGCGCAAAAACGACCTCGACGGCGTGGTTGGTCATGAAGTTACGGGCGGCGTCCACCCCGTAAATTGCACGAAGCTGAGCCGGACTCTGGATCACGGTGAGGAGGCGGATGCCGTATCCGGCGATGAACGCCACTGATTTCGCGAGCACATTGACATTGCCAAGCGCCGGAAACTCATCGAGCAGAAGCAGCACCTTGCGATTGAGTTTGGAATTCTGCTCCGGCAGTTCGCGAGTATTGAGATCGACCACCTGCTGGAAAAACAGATTGAGAAGCGGCGCCATGCGGTCGAGATTGTCTGGCGTGACCCCGAGATAGATCGACATCGGCCGTTGCCGCAGCTGCCGCAAATCAAAATCGTTGGTCGAAGTCGCTGCATCGATGCGCGGGTTGAGCCAGAGACCCAGTCTCGCGGTAACGGTTTTGCGCACCGAGTTCATGGTGTTTTCGGAAGCCGCGAGGAAATCGTTCAAGGCGCTGACGCAATGTCGCGATAGTGGCGAAGGGCCGGTTTTGCGAGCGGCAATGAGTTTCTCAAAATGGGCCTTGAGGTCGCTCGCTGCGGAGAGCTGGTGCAGGATTTCGCCGATCGTCAGTGGCAAGCCAGGCGTTTCGGCGACATAGCCTCCGATCGCCACAAAGGCCGAACGTGCCGCCTCGAACCAGAATGGGTCGCCTCGGCTTTCCGCCGGAAACAGCATCACCGCGATGCGCTGCAAATCGTCATAGAGATCGGCGGGGTCGCTGCGGACATAGCCCAGCGGATTATAATGCGCCGTGCGGCCGCTCTCCTCGAGCGGGTCGAACAGATGGACCTCCTGCCCATGCGCTGCGCGAAATCCCGCCGAGCGATCCCAATTCTCCTTCTTCACATCCAGCACGACAACTGAATCTCGCCAATTGAGCAGGTTAGGAACGACATAGCCAACGCCCTTCCCTGCGCGGGTTGGGGCGTAGACCAGCACGTGTTCCGAGCCGCCAAAGCAGAGCAGTTTGCCGTCCTTGCGGCCCAGCAGCACACCCTCCTTGGACCGCAGGCCGGCGGCCTTGATCTCGCGCTCCGAGGCGAAACGGGCGCTGCCATGAAGCGGCAGAGGGCGCTGCCGGAGGATAGCGCCGAGCAGGCCAAAGACGACGATCACCCCCGCCAGAGTTGAGAGCGTCAGCCAGCGGTCAAAGCGTGGGTCAGTGCCGTACCGGGGCCAGCCCGTGGCGATCTCGGACCAATGGATGCCTCCGTCGTGATGCCTGAGCCCGAGCAGCAGAACATTCGAGGCGACCAGCAGAAAGAGCCCGATGGCGCCGACCGCAAGCGCAGTGCCGAGCGCGAACCTAGCGGGCGTGGTCGCGTTTGCGAACGGGGTCATAATAGATTTCCGAGATGCGGTAGCGGCCATCCCGCTTCTGCATCTGGACGACGATATCGACCAGAAGCAGCAGCAGCGAGCGGATATCGTCGCGATGAAGGTCACGGCCTTCCGCACTTTCCTTCACCAACAAGGTCAGTTGCTCGAAGGCGAGCCGGGCGCTATCGGCATGGACCGTCGTGATCGATCCTGGATGTCCGGAGTTCACGTTCCTCAAATAGAAGAACGCGGTCCCATCCCGAAGCTCCTGCAGCAGGATCCGATCTGGTCGCATCCGCAAGCACGACTCGAGGAGTTCGCGCGGCCCAATTCTGGCGATGCCCTGCCCGTCCTTGGCATAGAGCAGCCGCACGCAATTCTGATGGGGGATGACAAGCTCGACTGTATCCTCAATCGTGATGAGCCGCTCGTGCGGCGGGATCGCCGCGATCAGTGCCTTGGACAAGGTGGTCTTGCCGGAGCCGGTTGCGCCAGAAATGAGAATGTTGCGGCGAGTTCGCACGGCCAGATCGAGGAACTCGCGCCATGCGCCGGCTTCCTTCAGGGCGAGCAAGCGATGCTCGTCAGGGCTGAGCTCATGACCGGTGACACGGATCTCATCGAACAGCTTCGCCTGCTCGAAGGCGTCAAGCGTCATGGTCAGGGTCGAGGGCTTGCGGATCGTCAGGCTGATCGTCCCGGGCGGCACAGCCGGCGGGACCACGATCTGACAGCGCTCCTCGCCGATCAAGCTGGTCGAGACGACCGGATGCTCCGGACCGATGTCCTGGCGGGTGTGACCGGCGGCGGCAGTCGCCAGATGCGAGAGGTAGGCATGCGTCAAAGCCGGCGCCTCATGCCGGGTCCAACCGCCGGGCCCTTCCACGAAGATCTCGCCCGGGCGGTTGACGACGATTTCGGTCAGGCTCTTGTCGGCCAGGTATGGCCCCAGCGGCTCCAGATAGCGCTCCAGGACCAGGCGGCCACCATCGCGTTCAATCGACGTCACCTGGCTCATTTCGTCACCACAGCCGGTGCTGCGGCGTTCCCGGGAACGGTGCGGTCGAGAATCTGGGTCCGGCTCTCAATTCGCCGAAGTTGATAGACCGAGGAGAAATCCACGTCGCGCGCGACGAAGATATTGACGAGTTCGCCCTGGTTCTTGTTCAGCGTCGGCGGGATGTTGATCGACTGCTCAACCGCAATAGCGGCGGCGTTGTTGGTGGCGCCCGCGGTGTTGTTGATCTGGATGGAGCCGTCCTGCATCTGTTGACGACCGATCGACGAGGCATCGCTGACGATCGAGAGCAGGAGCGCCGAGCCAAACCGCTCAAAGAAGTGAGTGTCAATGTCGCCGTCGAACCCGGCGCGGCCTAGCGCATCCGTGGCCGGCGAGGACAACGCTGCAATCACCCCAGTTGGCGTCTTGGCGCGGGTCCACAGGACGAACAGGCGCTTTGAACCGCGCCGCACATTGCCGCGATACTCGCCAACCACCTGCGTGCCTTTTTCCATGAGCACAACGTTGCCGGAATCCGACATCACGTCCCGTATGACGACACAGGAGACGAAGCCGGCCACGTCTGACGACATCGCAGTCTCCAGTACGCACGGAATTGAAGTGCCCTGGGTGACCAGCAGATTGCGGTTGGGAAGCCGCGCGGCGCGCACGCCCTCGATCGGAGTGGGCTTCAGCTTGTCGGCAAGATCGTTGTGCGGCTCGCCCCGTCCAAACTCATAGGGCTCGGTGAGGACGCTTCCGGTGGCGCTATCGCGGGCGGGGCGCCCGGAAGAAACCGGCCGATTATAGGCCAGCACTGGGGCGCGCCGGGCGCTCTCCAGGAGCTGGTCGGCGGCGGGCGCCGGCGCCGCTGGCGCAGCTGCGACCGGCGTGGCTGCAATCGAAGCCGTGATGATTGGTGCAGACGGTGGTTCCGGTGCGGGCTCGAACGCCGCCGCCGGCCGGATCATGAGCTTGCGGGCGGAATCGCTCACTGGCTTATCGCTCTTCCAGGTGCTCCAGATGATCAGAAAGGCAAAAGCGGTCAGCGCCAGCGCGCCGAAGCCGCGCTTGAGCATCGCCGCTCGACCATTGTCCCCGCCTCCCACCGGGGTAATGCCGCGGTCGCCGGCAATCGTCTCATCGTGATGATCGGACATGTCGCGCTCGCCTATCGTGACTTCAGGGTTGGAAGTGATTTCTTCGCCCGCCGCTCAACGGACGGGCTCGTGGTATTGGTGCCGGGGTTGATTCCGACCGCGTCGAACGCCTCGTTGAAAATGCAGAGCACGTTGCCTCCTTTGCGCAGACGAAACTCTCGCGCTGTGGCATGAACGACCACGAGTTCGCCGCGGACATCCTTGGGCACCAGGCTTTCTGAACCATCGGAGTTGATCAGGTAGATCGCCGGGATTTCGCGGTTCCCAGCGAAGCGGAAAGTGGTCTCCTTGCCGTCATCGAACACGGCTTCCGGCTCGAGGTCGATCGAGCCCTGGGCCGAAAACCGCCAGTTGCGCGCCCCATAGGCATGATGCAAGTCGAAGGTCTGCTCGACCAGCGCCCCTTCCCGCTCGGCGCCGCGAGCGGCGGCTTCCATGCGACGGCGCTCGATCTCGTCACCGGGATAGGCAAAGCGGACGACGAAATAACTGTCCGCCAGCGTGGTCTCGGCGATCGACAATTCGAACTGGTAGGAGCGCTTGCGGCCGTCGGGACGGGTGGTCACAACCTGCAAATTGGTCGGCGGATGCTTTTCCCGCGGCTTGAGGAACAGGATCGAGCCTGCCGGGGCGACCTCCCACGCCACGGAATCGCCGATCGCGACATGCGCGACCTCCTCGTCATCGGCAAACAGAATCTGGGTTGAAGCCCGGATGACGCCGTTGACCCGGACCACGTTAGCCGGATCGTAAGTGACCGTGCGCACGCGAGCGTCGTGTTGACCAGGTGCGGGCTGCTGCAGCGCCAGCACCGGCCCCGCTAATCCCAGCGCAAAGATCATCAAAAGGACGAAACGTTTCATGGCACGACCTCCGGATCGGCGCGATATTCCGAAACCAGAAAGCCGAGGGGATTAATGAGACGGTCGGCGGAGGACATTGGCGCGCTGGCGTAGGAGAACGTCAGGGTCGAGACCCAATGGGTGATGCGGGTTTCCTCGCCCTTGCGGCTCTCCTTCATGAACCGCACGGATGCGACATTGTCGGCCAGGAGCGAGATCGCCTTGATGCGTACGGTGGCGACCCCGAAACGACCTTGAACGACCTGCGGGCTTTCGGGATTGGAGCCGCGGTACCACGCCGCAAAACGGGCTTGCTCGCCCGCCCCGGACAGCAAGGAAATGGTTCGAAAGTTGGTTTCCGCCTCCGGATAGCTGTAGCCCTCGCGTGCACGTACGTAGCGGCCGAGAAAATACTTGGTCACGGCCTCATCGTAGCGCGCCGGCGTCGATTTGAGCGCGGAGACCGTGTCAACAATGCCGGTGGCATTATCGACCCGGATGACGAACGGCTCCACTGTTTTGAGTGGTGCAAGTGCTGCGACCGCACCGACCGAGGCGGCTGCCAATACGCAGGCACCCGCGGCGATCACCCACGCTGTTCGGCGCGAACGATGGGCCGACAGCAACAGATCCTGTTCCCACCGGCGCGCGTTGTCGAAATAGGTCTTCAGATCATCGTGCCGGACCATCTCACGCCTCCTTGCCGCAGGCGCGGTAAGAGGCTGCAATGTCCAACCGAGAGCTCGAATTGGCGGTATGGCTGGATGGCGCTGACGGTCCGATCTCGCCTTTGCGGATGATGGGTGCTGGCGCCGATGGCGGAATTGACGGCTCGGGTGTCGCCAATGGCGTGCCGTTCTCCCAATCCCAAAGTGAACGATTGAGCGGTCGGCGCGTCAGACCATCACAGGACGGCGGCCCCTTTGACCAGTTCGCGCAGCCCCCAAGCTGCCATGGGATAACGCAAATGATGAATAGTCGACGCCACATCGTTCTGATGCCCCTGTCTTTCCTGTCGCCTGATGCCGGCGATCTTTGCTTACGCTGTCGTCGTGCCCTGGGATCGGACCCGCCGCATACTGCCGCCCTGCCGGCTGCCTCTGACTGCAGCAAGACCCCGGCTTGCCGACCAGCGTGCGCCGGCATAAGCGCCGCCGGCTGCGGCCGTGGCATTGGCAATCAGGGGAGTTGTGACCAGCCGGCTTGCGAGCGAAGCCCCACCCCCGGCAAGACCGCCTGCGATGATCGGCAGTTGCAGCGAGATGTATCCGGACAGACCGAGCACTGCGCTGATCGCGACCGCGGCCACCACCATCTCGCCGGCTGTGCCCGCATTGGCCGCGAACCTGTCGATGAAGCCACTGACGGTTGTTAGCATCAGCCCGACCAACGCGACCACCAGCACCAACAGGATCACGAAATTCGCGACCTGCCGAAGCCAAGCTTCCGTAAACGGCCGTGTGGCCTCGAACAGTCCGAGCGCAATGAAGACTGGACCAAGCGCGATCACAACGCCGAGGCCGACCTTGGCGTAGAGCAGGATGGCAAATTGCAGGAAGGAACCGACTGCCACGAAGACCAGGAGAATGGCGGCGATGAGCGCTGGCGCGATGTTGGTCAAACCGGCTTGTTCGTAAATCCTGTTGGCGACGTCGATCCCTTTAGAGAGAAGTTGATCGAAAGGCGCCCCGGAATTGGTGTTCAGTCCGGATCCCGCCAGGGCATTGCCGATCTCCTTCGGCAGGGAATCAAAGAACAGACCCGTGACGTACTGCTGGAAAGCGCTTGAATTGGTCGCGAGCAGAACCACCACCACGATCCGCATCGCCCGCCAGGCGAATTCCATGATCGGCTCAGAGATCGCGCCGCGCATCACAGCAAAACCGTAGAGGACGACGTAGAGCATCACGGCGACGCGCAGCGGGCCATCGATGTACGACGCGAGATTCGACACCGATGTCGATACGAACGCCGTAATCGGTTGCTGGAACTCCTTCAGAAAACTGTCAAAGACGTTTATAGCCATCGCGGCGGTCCTTATTTCAGGGCGTCTTTCATCTCTTGGATGGTGACTTTGTTACGCGCTTCATTCGCGTTGATGCAGTCGGGCGTGTTCCCACGTTCGCCTGGGTTATTGCGGCACGCCTTGAGCGTTGCCTGAAGCTCGTCCCGATGCTCGAAAAACCAGCTGACGGTCTTCGTCTGCTGGGTCGTATCGGATTCATTACAACCAGTAAGAGCGGCGGCAACAGCGATCAGCAGAATGGATGCTCTCAGTCTCATTGCAGCGCCGCTTTCATTTCATCGACCAGTTGCCGCTGTTTTTCGCGCTCCCGCTGCCCGTCCATGTCCGTGCGGGCCTGCTGGATCATCGCGAGGCCTTGCATCCGGAGCACATCGTTCTGGAGCAGCGCCTGTTCGGCCTGCAGCCGGGCTGACAAATCAAGGGTCTCCTTGACGTCTGTCGCACTGCTGATGCGAGTTCTGAGCTCCTCCAGGGCATCGACGCGCTGCGAGGCAGTGTCGTACACCGCCTGCCCCATGGAGTGCTTGGCGCCGGTCTGCCGCGCGATCCGGTCGAGCTCGCTCTGGTAATACGAATTGCCGCTGTTGCCGGCATATGCGCGGTTCTGCGAGAGATAGTGGTCAATCGCGTCGGCGAAGTTGCCGCCGCCCTGCCCCGCGACGAGACGTTCGATCTCTGAGAACTGCTGGGGCAGAACTTTCCGGAACTGCGGTGTGTTCAAGAGCGACCCGATCTCGTTGGCGTTGGTCCGCTTGTTGAAGCTGTCATAGAGCTGCTTGGCCTGGTTCAATTGATCCTGCGCCACCTTGAGCTGCGACGTCAGGGCATCGACCTGCTTCTTCAGCTCCGTCAGTTGCTCAAACTGCCGCGCGAAGACGTTCGGGTCGAACACAATCTCGGCTGCTGCCGGAGACGCCATCAGAAGGGCCGCGACTGACGCGGAGGCAAACATCGCCGACATGCGCTGAACCATCATCGGACTTTCCTCCGCTCCGCGTGAAATACCGGCAGCCATTGGGCCGGATCGTCGCCGACTTCGCTGCGAATGCGATCGAGCAGTTCGACCGTTTCCGTCCGCCCTGACAGCACGGCAAGGGCGTCGTCGAAACCGCCGAGATCAAGTTCCGCCACCACCGAGTTGTGGCCCTGCTTGACCAGGAACCGCCGGCTCTCGGGCGCGAGCTCCTCCTTGATCAGGCGGAATTCAGTGTCGGTCAGATGGAAGCCGTCGACATAGTCAGATCGCGTTCCCCGCGCGTTCGGGAGGAAGATTTGCGTCGGGCATTGCTCCACAATGGTGTGCGCGATCGGCGAGGCCAGCGCATCGCGTGGCGACTGCGTGCCGAACACCATGACGCCATTCTGCTTGCGGATGGTTTTCAGTTTGTTGTTGGCGAGATCCCGAAATGCCTCGTCGCCGAGCGCCTTCCAGAACTCGTCGATGTCGATGATCAGGCGCCGGCCGTCGATCAGCCGCTCGACTCGATGGAACAGATACATCATCAAGGGCGTGCGAACGGTCGGATGATCCAGGAGGTCGGTCATGTCGAAGCCGATGAACCGGGCCTCTAAGGCGATGGCATCCTGGTCGCCATCGAGCACCCAGCCGAACGGCGCGCCGCGGCACCATCGCTCCAACCGCGCACCAATGCCCTCGCGGTCCTGCTGGCCGAGGAAGGCCCGCAGCGCGCCGAACGAGCGTTCCTCTTGCCGCAGTTGACCAAGAGCGCGTAATCCGGAGTCGATCCGCTCTTCCTCGGTCACGGTCAGCGGCCGGTTTTCCGGTGTGACGAGTTTCCGGATAAGCGCGCCGAGGAAGGACAGGTTCGCTGGCGTCAGCTCCAGCGCCTTCAGCGGCGCGCAGCCGGTTGCAACGCCGTTGTGGAGCGTCAGATAGGTGCCGCCGGCGGCGCGGACGAAAATCTCGGCACCGCGGTCCTTGTCGAAGAAGACATAGGTGGCCCCGAGCCGCTCGGCCTGGGACAACAGGAAATTCTGCACGACGGTCTTGCCGGACCCGGACGGGCCGCAGATGAAAGTGTTGCCGAGGTCGCCATGGTGGAAAGAGAAGTAGTACGGCGAGCCGGAGGCTGTCTTGAGCATCGCAATCGCCGGACCCCAATGGTTGCCGGCAGCCCTCCCCGTCGGATATGTGTGAAACGGGGAGAACGCCGCGAAATTGCGGGAGCTGATCGCCCCAGTTCGTGCCCGATATTTGAACAGCCCGGGGAGCTGCGCCCAATAGGCCGCTTCAAGTCCGAGATCTTCGCGCGCGACCACGCTACCGGCATCCGCCAGTGCTCGCCGCGCTACGCTCATATGTTCCTGTAGCTGGGAGGGCGTCTCCGCGTAAATCAGCAGCGAGAGGTGATGATCGCCGAACGCGAATCTATTGGATTCGAGATCGTCGAGCGCGTCAGCGAGTTCGTCGATTTGCGAGGCCGCCGGATCCTGAGCCGACACCAGCTGGTTCTGCTTGCGGGTCAGAACGGTCTTGGCGTCAGCCTTGGACAAGAACGCAAAGGATTGCGTGAGGATGATCTCGAAGGGCGCGGAAAGCAGCGCGTTCAACAGCCCAGGTCTGGTGGACGCCGGATATTCCTTGATCCCGAACATACCAGCGAAGCGCGATCCGCCGGCACCCCGGATTTCGATGGCTTCGCGGCCGAAGATGACACGGTTCGAATAGAGCGCGGGGCCGATCGGCCCTTGCGGCAATGGGACCGGGAGCCACTGCCCGCTTGTGATGGCGTGGAGCAGTTCCATCGGTTCTGAAAACACGATCCCGTTGCGCTCGACCAATCCAAGGCTGTGGGCACCGTAGCGCTCCAGGGCCGCGACCAAGTCGCGCCTGGCATCCTCGAGCCGCTTCAAGGCGTCGCTGTCGACCTCGAGGGAATGCCCAGCATTTCGGCCAAGTTGCTTGAAGAACGCTGCGGCCACGTCCGTGGTGGCACGACCGGGATGCCAGACCAGCGTCAGATAGAGATCGTTGCGAAAGAGCGCCTCGTTGCGGAGCCGGTTGCGATATTGCGCGTCGAGCGCGGCTGCAAACGTCGAGCGGAATGCACCGGCCGGATAGTCTGACGTGCGGCGGCGCACCAGATGGGTCCATAGCGCCAGCCGTGGATCCGCCACGTTGCGCAGCGTGAGGTTCAGCTTGGCGTGAAGGTCGTTCAGATCCGCCGTCTCGGCGGTTTCGAACGAAGTGCCGTCAAGCCTGATCACCGTGAGCAGCGCTCGGGTCGTGAGACTGATCACCGTATCGGTGACGTGCCGGCCGAACGGCAGGTAGACATCGGGACCGATCTCCCGGGTCTTCAGAGCGGCGCTACGCATAACCAAGGTCTCCTGCTCGATATCGCCGAACGAGCTTGAGCGGCGTGCAGGACGATCCGCCCCAAAATGACGCATTCCGCGTGCGCCCTCGGGTCTCGATCCAGGCAAGCAGAATCCGGAACATGTTGGGGTCGTGCCGGCAGATGATGCGGCAAAGACCATGGATCGGAATTGCGACCAAGCCGTAGAGAATGCTGCCAGCTACCAGAAACAGGATGCAGGAAAACATCACATTGAGCGCCATGGCCTCCATGGTGACGCCAGCAATCATGGCCGGACGCGTGCAGGCCAGGAACAAGGTGTCCTCCGTGAGACGCGGAGCCTCGATCATCAATGCCCCCCGGTCAAGGTCGAGACCACCTCGGAGGCGCCGAACGTGATGGCCACACCGAGCACGACATAGGCGGCCTTGCGCAGATCGAGGTAACCGAACATCCAGGCGATGCCGACGATGATGACGGCCAGCGTCGCCAGCAGGCGGGCGACGTTGCCGGTCAGCATGTTGACGATGTTCTGCAGCACGCCTTCGATGTTCGCGGTCTGCGCAAACGCGGGCTCGACCAACGCGATGCTGAGAACGGCGCCCATGCAAAGGATGGCAGCGGAGTGTTTAAGAGGAGAAGTCATGGCACGGCTCCGATTGGCACTGCAGCCGGACCCCAGCCCGGACCGCGGTTGAGTTGAGATGAAAAACGGCGATCCTCATCGTTCGTAAACAAAGGCTGATGTGCCTATTCCCGAGCGATAAACGTCCCAGGGCCGGCGCTCGCGGGCAGAGGCTGCGGGTGGATTGATTGTCGTATCGCCGGTGGGGCGATCGCGACCGGTGGAAGCCATCGGCTCGATACGAGGCGCCGAGACTTGACCGGAAGCCTTCGGCGCGAAGCTCGCGACAACCTCGGCAATCGCCTGGTCGCGGTCTGCGCGTTTTATGCTCGCCGTTTGCAGTCGCGCATCGAACAGTCTGCCAAGCCCGGCAATGTGCTGGCACGGGTCGAAGGTGGTACTAGCCGTCAGCCCGGCGTTTCGTGTTTCCTCCGCATCAAGTTGACCGAGACCCGTTCGGACCTGCTGGCCGGTCGCGATGGCCTCGGTTGCGAGCTGGATGGCTTCGTCACGGTCGGTTGCCTGAATCGGAATTGGTTTGCGCCCCTGAATCGTGATGAGCAGCGGCTCGAAGGAGCTCGCCTGCCGGACGAGTTCCGTCAGCGGCCGAGCCATCGCCGTGGGGGCGCATCGTTCGACCAGAGCCGCGAATGCAGCTGGATCCATGGTGAAAGCCTTCTTGTCGGGAGCTGAGACGTCGATGCTAGGCCGCGATCGCCAGGCTTGATGGCGCGTCAATTGCACACCCCGAAATCTGCCCGGCCGCTCGGATCGCGCCGAGAGCCTCCTTAGTGATCGGCAACAAACCGGCGACGGCTTTGGTCGAGCCGATTTGACGAGGCATACCGAGGCGATCGAGCTGCCATCCGGCCCGGCGCAGGATGCGTTCCATGCGCAGGTCAGTGACCGTTGCGATGGCCTGAAGATTGTGCTGCTGCCCCCATTCGAGCATGGCTGCAAACAGCAGGAACGTCGCTTTGCGCAGACCATTCTCTGCTGTTGCCGCCGCACTTTTGGTGTCAACGCAGAAGCGCGAGCTCTCCCAAATTCTGGCCGACCTCGGCGCCGCGTTACCATCGAGCAACACCGGGAACGTATCGGCCAGCATGTTTCGTCCGGTGGTGGGCAGCAGGCGAACACAGCCCACAACGTCGTTCTGCTCGAGTGCCAGGAGATAAGTTGGCTTGAAGGTGTCGTACTGATCGATCTCCATTCCGTTGCAGACAGAGACGTCCCAGTCGAGCCGTTCCTTGAACACACGCCCTCGCAGGCGTTGCATTCCCATTGCCAGTTCAGAATCCTGCAGCAGCGCCGCACGGGTGCGAACAATGACCTTCATTCTTAACCTCAAACTTACGAATCACAGCTTCGAGATCAAGAAAGCAGTCGCGGTCACGGCGTTGCGCTGTCAGTTCTGACAGGGCGCTATGGGTTCTGTTGGGTCCCGAACCGCATTCGCAAGGCGCGGTAAACCGCGCGCACTTTGGAACCTGTATAAGTTCCGTGATGCGCAGGTCTGACAGCGCAGGGAATGAAATTCCTTAGCCTCCACCACGTGGAGAAAATCTTTTTGTTGGGTGGCTGCAGTCAGAGGTTGTTCTCCTCCGTCGTATGTTCGCGTTGCTGCTGTAGGTTTGATAGGGCGATTTGCAATTGTTCGTGCCGCAAAGCTGCCGCAACGTCGCAATAAATGCCTGCACGTGGAGCGCGAATCATCAGGATATTCGCGTTGTGGGAACTAAGAAAAGACTGAAGTGACGCAATGAAAGACGTCAAAAGAGCATGCGATGAATTAGTCGATTGTCTGCACGCTGCCCATACGGAAGATGATTTTCGGCGTGTTGCGGAACGAGCTGCGCATGCCCTGGGATTCCGGTGGTTTGCCTATTTTGGTCAGCGCGCCAATGGCCCCATTCTGATCTCATCCTATCCGAAGAGCTGGACCAGCCACTATTTTCGCGAAGGCTATCACAACATCGATCCCGTTCTTCAGGAGCCGCGAAACACGAGCCGTGTGTTCCTGTGGGATGGTCGTGAGGCGCGAAGCGCAAAGTCGGCGAAAGAGCGCCGCCTGTTCGATGATGCGCTCAGCTTCAAGATCAGGACCGGCCTGACCATTCGCATTCCCTCAAGTCAAAACCGGTTTGCGGCGTTCACGCTGGCGGTGGATGAGCGCAGCCTTGGACTCGATCGCTTCGTCGAGAGCTCGCAAGATATGTTGCAAACGGTGGGGCTCACTTACCATGCCCATGTGAGCGCTGCCGGAATTGGACGGACGCCTCGGTACGCCCAGCAGGTCTGCACCTTGACCCAGCGCGAAAGGCAATGTTTGGGTTGGATCTCCGAGGGCAAGACGATGCAGGATATTGCTCAGCTCCTCGGTGTCGGCTCGCGCGGTGTAAAATTTCATTTGGATAATGCCCGGCGGAATCTTGCTGCATTAACCCTCCCGCACGCTGTGGCTCTCGCGCTTCGGCAGGGATTGCTCCCGTAATGCGCAAAACAGCTGTCCGGTTTGCAAGGAGTTGCGAAGATCGACGGTTCAATTGGGGTAGGAGTACTGGGCGGTCGCACTCAGGGCGCGGGATTCTTTGGTACATACCCACGGCGTGATTTGCGGACGAGCCAAGCCTCGAGCGCTTCGACGGCCTGGACCCTCTCGGCAAACAGATCGATCCGCCGGCGGCCACGGTGGCCCAGACGTCCCCATTCGCGCACCAACGCCGTATCACCGAACAGAGTCGGTTCAATCGTGAGGACATAGAACCTGGCCATATTGCGGGCCGGATCGCAACGTTGGAGCGCGAGGTATGGCACCGTGAGTTCGGACATGCGCAAGAATCGCACCTGTCGAAAACGTCGTCCAATTAAGTTATCGAATCGATCAGGCTCATCGATTCAGAATGTTAATACCGGTGATGAAAGCCATTGAGGGTGCTCAACGAGCGGTCTCCGAAACTACAGGGTGTTGTGCGCCTCTGACTGCAAACAAAGTGGGCGTCGCCCTGCGGGCCGGCCTGGAGGCTGCGCTGAAGCCCCGCGAGCGGGTCTTCCCCCTTACGGGCTGCCATCCCTGACGCGAAACGGCCCGAGTCCCCGAATAAGGCAGCTGCTGAGTCATCGGAAGCTCCCGCGTATTCGCGTCGGACCTCATCCCCCTAAATGCAAGCGATGCCTATGGTCTCGAGGACATCGAAGCCCAATTCGCGGAGTAATCGCCTGGCGGGCAAATCGACTGTCGCTCCGGACAAAAGACGGCGGCTGTTCTCGCAGTCAATCAGACCGATACTGCATCCGCGGGCGAACGATGTGCGTTTCGGCTCACATGCTTCCGGTGAAGGACCAACTCCGCTCTCGATCGGGCTTCCTTGGTTCTGGTGCGGCCTTCTACGATCAACCCGCAAGGGGTTCGCTACGCAAGCGTGCGACCTCTTCGGCTTCGCCTCTCGAGGTGACCGCGACCGCCCCCGAACACGTCGGCGCCTGTCGAGCGGGGATGGTCCCCGCCGCAAGACGGGAGCCTTTCAATGTCGCACAATCTCACCCTCGCTCAGAACCACGCCTTCGATCTTGCCCGCACGCTGGTGGTGCCGGTCATCCTTTTCCAGCCTGAGAGGGAATTCGGTGTGATGGTCTCCAGCGAATAGGACGGGAATCAGGATGCGATCGTCCATGAATACGACCCCTGGTGCCCGGCTCATCGAGCCGGGTGACCGGCTGCCGCTGGCGCCTTGCCGGCTGCAAGGGAAGCTTCGCCGCGCCCACCTAGCTGACAAATTCGACAGCTTGTCCGCGCGCCCTTGCCTCCGGCAGGCTTCGCGGCCGGTCGGGGGGACGTGCCGCAAGGCTAGGAACAAGTGAGACCAACAGAAGAGGGCCGGACGTCGCCTGCGCGACCTGGTGCAGATAAATGGACAAGCAAGAAATTGAAGAGCTGCGTAAAAAGGGTGGTTGCGCAGCCCTGCTCGAGAAAGACGGCTGGAAGGTCGACGTCAAGGAAAGCACCCGGCGAGCGATCAAGTATCGCCGCGACACCAACATCATCATCGTCATCCACCAGGGCCGCGGCTGGTTCGATCCATTGTCGCCGGCGAAAGGGGACGTGTTTTCGCTAGCCGAACACCTCGGTGCTGGTGGTTTTGTCGAGGCGTGCGGCCGTGTAGCGGATGTGGTTGGCTTCGTTCCTGCGGCACCAGCGTGGCAGCGCCCGGCAAGGGCCAAGGCCCTTGCGTCGATTGTAGAGCGGTGGGGATATCGTGTCACGCTGCGGCCCGGCTCGCCAGCTTGGCGCTATCTTACCGGCGAGCGCGGACTGCCGGCGGACATCGTGAAGCAGACGGTCGCTAGCGACCTGTTGAGAGAGGGCCCCCTAGGCAGCATGTGGGCGGCGCACAGCAATTCTGCTGGAGCGCTCACAGGTTGGGAGGAGCGTGGACCGTCGTGGCGGGGCTTCGCCACGGACGGCAGCAAGGAGCTCTTTCGCTTCGGGTCGGAGGGGGCCGAGCGGATCTGTATCACCGAGGCCGCCATAGATGCGATGAGCCTCGCCGCAATCGAGGTCCTGCGGCCTGACACCCTTTATGTCAGCACTGGCGGCGGTTGGTCGACCGCGACCGATGACGCCATCCGCGGCTTGGCCAAGCGCGCCAACGCTTGGCTCGTGGCAGCAACCGACAACAATCGGCAAGGCGACATATACGCCGACCGTGTCAGTACCATCGCCGCAGATGCAAGTGCCCGGTATGCCCGTTTGCGGCCGCGCGCCGGCGACTGGAATGAGGATTTGAGCGCCTGACGTCTAACTGATGCGGCTCGCCAGGGTGACGCGCCGGCTGCGTGGGGGCCGCGCCAAGGCCTTCAAATGAGTGGGGTCTCTGACGCCCTGGCGTTGAGCGAAGGAAGAGGGGATCGAACAATGAAGGTGGGAAGATGAAATGGGAATGCAGCGCTGCCGCATGCCCGGCCGGCGCGTCAAGGGTGAAGCTTCGCCCGCGTTCCGCGGCCCTTGACCCGCCGGACCTTCGATTCGGCCGGCGGGGGAGGTGTGATGAAGGACTGAAGTGACGAAGGGATCAGGCGGATCGCTCGCGCTGTCAGTCCGGCCAGGCCAAGAGGAGCCGCCCATGCACACCTCCCCCAGCATCCGCAAAGTCTTCGAAGGCGTTGCGACGCGCCATGAGATGCACCGCTTGTTCAACCGCCATCGTGGTGACCCCGCGATGGCCGAAGGTGAAGGCCAGCATCTCTTCGCCGGCGAGTGGTTTGAGATCAACGAGCGGGAGCACGACTACATGCTCGAGATCCTGCCCCCGCTGTTCATGCGCGCCGACATGTTCGCGATGCGCGAAATTCATGACGGGCAGCATCACCAGCATCTTCTTCACGCTTGCCATCGACGGAAAGCGGCGCTGGTTCCATGGCTATTGCGATCTTTCAGATCGGCTGTCGCCGGAGCGGATGAAGGCGGCGATCATCGAGCGCGAGTCACGGCCCATGCGCGCGATGACGCGCGACGAGCGGCTCGATCACATCTGGTCGGGCACACATGACGATTATCGCGGCTATGCTGGCGAGCGCTGGCCGCAGGCCATGCGCGGCCGCCGCACTGTACTCGTCTATGCCGGCCAGAGCGGCACGGTCCTGAAGCTCCTCGACGACCTCACCGAGGCAGAGATCGCGGCCAAGCTGCCGGTGCAGTTCCGCCATCTGCCGGAGACGGCCGCGGCCTAGCCCGACCTTACCTGCCCGCCCCGCGGCAGCCCGGCCTCGCGCCGGGCGTCGCATTTCAGCACCCGGCCCGGGCGGGCCCACTCATCAACTCTCGCAACTCCGTGCCGTCCGTCGCAGGGAGCGCTGCGGCTTTCTGTAGCGCTGCCGAAGGGAAGGTTTTTTGGTCTAGGTCGGCTCCGGGCCGATATTGTTGCAAAAGTCGATTTTCGCCGATGACCAAAATTCTGCGGGCCGTGCGCGCGACTTTCGCGTACAAGATGCGAGGGACCTCATGGCCTCACGCAAAATTCACAGGCGACTTCGGTAACGCGATTGAGGTCATACGAATCAGCGATCACTCGCTGCTTAGTGTTTTCGCGAAAAATCTTGAGCCCTGCAACTTTCGACTTTTGCAACACAATCGGCCATAAGCGGCCTTTCGGCAGCCCGGCTGCTTACTTCCGTTTGAGTATCGGGAGCGGACATCACCCGCGCTGGTCGGGAGGTCCGAGATGGGCCACAAGCGGTCCTCGACCGGCTGCGCGTCGTGGGTCAGCTAAAGGGGCAGAAGCGGAAGACCTGATCATACGTCAGTTCAGCTGCCCGACTATATGTCGAGCATCCTCCGTTGTGTCGACCGTTCCTGCTATCATGGCTTCGGTGGGAGAAGGCTTCGCGAGACATCCGCTTATGCAGGAGGACTCTCATGGGGAACGCTCTTGTGGTCCGCAAGGACCGACTGCCTCAATCTCAAAAGATGCAACGGGCAGCACAGTATGTCCGCATGTCAACAGACTATCAGCAATACTCTATCGAGAATCAGGCGGCGGCGATCGCAACCTATGCCCAACTTCACCAGCTAACCATTGTTCGCACTTACCGCGATGAGGGCCGGAGCGGGTTGAAGATTAAAAACAGGCAAGGCCTTACCGAGCTCCTCACCGACGTTCGGTCCGGTCGTGTGGACTTCGGACATCTCCTCGTATTTGACGTCAGTCGTTGGGGGCGTTTCCAGGACGTCGATGAGAGTGCGCACTACGAGTTCATCTGTCGTGAGGCAGGCGTGAAAGTTGCGTATTGTGCTGAGCAGTTTGACAATGACAACAGTCTGCTTTCCAGCATCATAAAAAACATCAAAAGGGTTATGGCAGCCGAGTTCAGCCGCGAGCTTTCTGGCAAGGTTCACGCAGCAGCCATGCGTCTCGCGAGACTGGGCTTCAAAATGGGAGGGCCAGCGCCGTTCGGGCTAGAGCGACACGTTTTGGGCAACGGACACAGGCCCGGAGGAAGTTTGCAGGCTGGCGAACGAAAGTACTTGTCCACGGATCGAGTAAAGCTGGCACCTGGAGCGAAGGAGCAGGTCGAAGTCGTCAGGTGGATCTTCCGCGAGTACCTTCGGGGCGCGACTCAAAGAGCGATTGCACGCGAGCTTAACGAGCGCGGAGTTCCCTCCATCGAAGGGCATTCTTGGAGTCGAAGCGGCATAAGCAACCTTCTACGGCAAGAGGCCTACATCGGCACTGCCATCTACAATCGAGGCACAAAGAAGCTTGGCTCCAAGAGAAAGCAGAATCCAAAAGAACTCTGGATCAGAAGCGAAGGCGCTTTTGAATCAATAATCGACAGTGATGTGTTCGTACGCACGAGAAAGGCCTTAGAGGAGCGTTGTGTCCGCATACCGGAAGATGAGATGCTTCTACGTCTTCGAAAAGTCCTAATGAAAAAAGGCAAACTCAGCGCGGACATCATCAAGGAGACCCCCGGGCTCCCATCTATAGCCACCTATCTCAAACACTTTGGCACAGTGCGAGATCTTTACCGGCTGATCGGCTATACTGGAAAACAAGGTTACTGGGACAAGCTCGATGCATACAAGCGTTGGGTCAATTTTCAGCTTGGAAACGCTGCGCGGCTTAAAGAGACATTCGAAAGATCGGGCATGAGCGCCAGCATTGATGCGTCTAATGTGTGCTTGCGCATTGAAGATACCGTGAGCATTTGCTTCCAAATAGCTAGGTGGCGGATGCATGTCGGCAGGCCGATTCGATGGACGATAGCCCGCCGGGCGCGACGGCCCAAGGGGTGGGTTGTCGCTGCTAGATTGGGTGAGAAGAACGCGGCGATCCTCGACTACGTCCTGATGCCGTCAACCTCACTGTCGTTTGAGGGCCAACTGTTTTGGTTTTCCGAGCGCTCGCGTGCATCTCAAAGAATTGAGCGCTTTGACACTTTTGAAGAACTATCTCGGGTTCTCCTCAGAAGGGTCAGTAATACACTCGTCCCACCTCGCACTAAACGCGCAAAGTGAGGAAGTGAGCCTGTTTGCACTGCCGGTGGATGTCCGCTCCGGGTCAAAGGCGATCCTCCACCGGCTGCGCGCGGGAGGTCAGCTAGGGGCCACAAGCGGTCCTCGACGGGCTGCGCGAGGCAAGTCAGCTAGGGCGCCAGAAGCAGACCTCGCAGCTCATTCGGCTTTTCTATTCCGACGTCGAGAGCGGAGTGGACCTCTCTTCCCCTGGGAGAAAAGGTGGCGTCACCCGAACTGCGCGACCACGGCCGACCACAGACGCCAGATTTCGGGGGACTTTTCATCGACGGCGGTCTGCACCATGACCAGCTTCGAGGGCGGATCAACGAGGATGCGCTGCCCGAGGTGCCCCAAGAGCGCGAATTGCCGTCTGCTGCCGGGAAACAGGTAGACCTGATAGCCGTACCCGAACCCTCCCTCGGCTTTTGCCAGATACGTCTCGGAGGCAAGCACCGTGGTCGCATCAATCACCCACTGTGCAGGTATTATCTGTTTGCCTTCCCACGCTCCGTCGTGGGCCAGCAAACGGGCGAGCCGCGCGTAATCGCGCAGTACCGCATTGAAGAACCCGTGCGCTACCTCACGGCCTTCCGCATCAATTAGCCATTTGGCATCCGCTTCCGTGCCGATCGGCTGCCAAACTTTTTCCTGGAGATAGCCGCACATTGATTGACCGGTCGCGTAATGCAGCACGAGACCAAGCACGTCCGTCTCGATACTGGCGTAATGGAATCGCGTCCCCGGCGGCGCGATCCGTTGGTTGAATTGCGCGATGCTGGCAACGGTGCCTTTTTGGGAAAACCAGTGTTTGCGCACCGTGTCGCCCCACAGGCGATCGAGGTCGTCTCCGCTGCCTTTCGCTTCATCGTTCTCTTCACCGAACTTTACGCCAGACGACATGTGCAGCAGCGCGCGGATCGGCGTTGCACCGTATTCCGTGCCTTTCAAGCCGGGAACATAGGTCTCCGCAGCATCGTCGATCGACTTGATCGCGCCTTCCGCGGTCGCGATCCCTATCAGCATGCCAGTGATAGATTTTGCCATTGACTGCGATATCAGCCGATCTCGATCAGTGCGGCCGTACTGATAGCACTCAACCAGAATCCGGTCGTCCTTAGCGATCAACAGGCCCGTCACCGGATTGCGCGACAGATAATCCGCAAGCGAAGCGCGGTTTCCCTTGTACTGGTAGCTGACATCCGCCGGCGTTCGCTTGAATGGCCAGGATGTGGCCGCGCGATCGACCTGGCGTGTCGGGAATATCTCATCGTAATGACTGAATGCGCCGACGCGGTATTTTGGCGAGGCCGGATTGCCGGGCTGGAAGATCCTCCACCGGTCCTTGATCGGGTAGTTCTCGGCCGCGCCGTAAAGTTCGGCGTCCGGGCCATCGGCGAAAAAGGACGGACCACCACCGATTTCAGCAGCCCAACTCCATTTCGCCGACGCCGCAACCCAGGTTGCCGCAAGTCCGGTCAGCACAGAGCGTCGCGAGAGTACTTTCCCGGCGCTGGTATGGGAGCTACCGCTGCGCCGCTTGCAAGAGTGATAAAATCGCGGTTCGCAAACCTGGCCCATCCGACCTCGAAATCGCTGGAGAGGGCCAACTGCTCCTCACCACGAATGCTACGGTGAGTAACATTTAGCTAAGCAGCGTGCTGTGTCAATGGCCTACAGCTTTTGAGCGAGGTCAGCTTTGAGTCACGGCTGCCTTCCCAAATTCCGAGAGGCATGACGGCAGTAACCCCCAATGCGGACGTTAGCGGCCGCGCTGTGGACGGCAGCGATGGGCCAAAATCAGAAGTCGAGCTTGTCTGGATTTGAGGCGTCGGAGAAGCTATCTTGTGCAACTCACTGGGAATATTTCCTGCCTGCTGGTGAAGACGAAGGATGACCGACGACGACATTGAGATACGTCGCCTCGCACCGCAGGACGCACTCCTCTATCGAGACATTCGACTAGAGGCTCTCCAAGCCAACCCGGAATCGTTCGGTAGCACGTTCGAGGTTGAAGATGCTCAGCCGCTGGGTTTGTTCTCGGATCGGCTCAGTAGCTCTACAGTGCTCGGCGCGTTCCGCGACAAAGAGCTCGTCGGCATTGTCGGCTTTGCTGTCCAACAGGGCCGGAAAGAAGCTCACAAAGGTGCGCTTTGGGGAATGTACGTTCGCCCCGCCGCAAGGAATGCCAAAATCGGTCGGCGGTTGGGCGAAGCGGTATGCAATCACGCTCGTCAGCAGGTTGAGCTGATCCAACTCAGCGTGGTGGTCGACAATGAACAGGCGCGGAGCCTTTATGCGAGTTTGGGCTTCCTGGAGTACGGCCTCGAGAAGAACGCGCTGAAGCAAGCTGGGCGCTACTACGACTTGGTTCTTATGGCGAAGGATCTCTCGCGGGCCTGAATTATTTTGCGTCCCTGACATCGACCGCTCACCAGCAGGCACGATTTCTGCTCTGGGCCACAACCGGACAACCGATAGAAGCGGACAAAGGCTTTACCTAATGCGAAGTCGCTTGTAGGTTGTGCGCCCCCGGAACTGGACGCGATAGATGGCAAACCCCTTCGCCGCGCTTTCGGCTACACAGCGGCATGCAGCACTGCAAGCGACGACGAGCGTACTGGGGGCTAATGCAATGCCGAGCATCCGAGCTTTGACCGGTGGAGTCTCGGGAGCATTTGTTTTTCTGATTGAGACGAATGGCCGGCGCTTCGTGCTGCGAATAGAAGGTCCGGAGAGCCCCTTGCGCAATCCCCACCAATATCACTCGATGCGCATCGCCGCCCAGGAGGGAATTGCGCCCCGGCTTCATTATCTGGACGCCCCCAATCGTGTGGCGATGATGGATTTTATCGAAGATAGACCACTTGAAGGCTATCCGGATGGCAGTTCAGGACTAGCCCGGGCGATCGGGGCGATGCTTAAGAAGCAACAGAGTGCGCCCTTGTTTCCATACTTCCTGGATTACCCAGAGATTGTGAACAGGCTCTGGACCCATGTTTGTAAGACTGGTCTTTTTGTTGACGGTCTCTTGGACGAAGCTTCAAGCCGGCTAACCGAGATCCGCGGGACCTATGGTCTTAGAGCGGAGCATTTTGTTTCAAGCCACAATGATGTACTCCCCAGAAATGTGTTGTTCGACGGCGAGCGGCTATGGCTGATCGATTGGGAGACCGCCTATTGCAACGATCCGCTGGTAGATGTGGCAACCGCGCTCGACAATTTCGCACAGTCCCCGGAATTGGAAGAAATGCTGTTGCTCGCTTGGCTTGGCCGTGAGCCAGATCGGCCTCTGCGCGACCGACTGACACAAGTTCGCGCCCTCACGCGGCTCCATTATGCAGGAGTGCTGTTCAGCGCTTCGGCACTTGGGCCACGCGACAGGCCCGATGACAACCTTTCGTCGCTCAGCTCCGCGCAATTCGAGAGGGCGATTCGCGAGAAGCGGCTTGTACCTGGGACTGCGGAGACCAGTCATGCGCTGGGCAAGATGTTTCTCACCTCATTTCTGACTGGCTCGATACCGCCCGGACTGCCGCCCATGTATATGCGATAGGTTGAAGGACGTTCTCGCAGCAAGGAATTTAGCAGGCAAGCTGCCCTGAGGAGATCGATGCCGATGTCCGCTAGACTGTATGTCCCCCCACAAAATGAGGCGACTCACCCTCGATGTTGCGACGAGGGTTGCCCGGATGGACCGGGTAGAGCCTCAAACAA